>CAHJWT010000137.1 GCA_903643075.1 Sphingomonadaceae bacterium
GGGCGACCTCGGCGGCGCGACGTCGAGCGCGTCGACCAAGCTGATCCACGGCGGCCTGCGCTACCTCGAGTTCCATCAGTTCGGGCTGGTGCGCAAGGCGCTGGCGGAACGCGAGGTACTGCTCGACATCGCGCCGCACATCACGTGGCCGCAGCCGTTCGTCCTGCCCCACGCGCCCGACCAGCGCCCAGAATGGATGCTGCGCGCGGCGACGTGGCTGTACGACCACCTCGCGCGGCGCGACGCCGTGCCGGGATCGGCCAAGGTCGACCTGCGCCACGACCGCGCCGGGCGGACGCTGCGGCCCGAGTTCGCAACCGGCTTCCGTTACTGGGACGGCTGGGTCGACGACGCGCGGCTGGTCGTCGCCAATGCGCAGGACGTCCGCGCCCGGGGTGGCGAGGTGCTGCCGCGGACCCGCGTCGTCCGCGCGACCTACGTCGACGGCGGCTGGGCGGCGGTCCTCGATAGCGGGCAAACGCTCGCGGCGAAGCACATCGTCAACGCCGCCGGCCCGTGGGCGGAGGAGGTCGCGCGGACGGTGCTGGGACGAAACGACGCGCCGGCGCTGCGGCTCGTCCAGGGTTCGCACCTCGTCACCCGCCGTGTCCACCTCGGGCGCGACGCCTTCATGCTCCAGCAGCCCGACGGGCGGATTGTCTTCGTCATCCCCTACGAAGGCGACTTCTCGCTGATCGGGACGACCGAGCGCGGGGTCGACCGGCCCGGCGCGGTGGCGATGACCGACGACGAGCGCGACTATCTCCTCGCCGCCGTCAACCGCTACCTCGTCCGCCCGATCGGCCTCGCCGACGTCGTCCACCGCTACGCCGGGGTCCGGCCGCTGGTCGTCGAGGCGGGCAAGGGCGACCGCGAGACGAGCCGCGACTACACGCTGGTCGAGCATCGCGGCGTGCCCGCGCTGACCGTCGTCGGCGGCAAGATCACGACCTACCGGGTGCTCGCCGAGGCGGTGCTGGCGAAAATCGCGCCGCGCACGAAGAAGTGGACCGCGACGGTCCCCCTGCCCGGCGGCGACGTTCCCCGCGCGCCCGGCGAAAACGGCCAGGACGCCTTCCGCCGCTGGCTCGTCGAACTGACCGCCACGCACGAGGACTATGATCCCAAGCTGGTCGAGCGGCTGGCGCGCACCCTCGGCACGGCGGCGGTGCCGCTGCTCGCCGCCGGGCTGGGGGCGAACCTCGGCGGGGTGTTCGAGGCCGAACTCGCCCACTTCCGCGACGCCGAGTGGGCGGCGACCGCCGACGATGTGCTGTGGCGGCGAACCAAGCTCGGCCTCCACCTCGACGCGGCGGCGCAGGCGCGTGTGGCGGCGTGGTTCGGCGCGCCGGCGAAGTCGAGCAATTTGACGGCCGCAGCCGACTAACGCCGTCCTAGTCGCAACACCGCGATGCACCGGGCGAATACCGCCGGGTCGACGTTACCCCCCGACAGGACGACGACCGCCGTCTTGCCGGCGAGGTCGACCCGCCCGGTCAGCGCCGCCGCCAGCGCGACCGCGCCGCCGGGTTCGACGACGAGCTTGAGGTGGCGGAAGGCGAAAGCGACGGCGGCGGCCGCCTCGGCGTCGGTGACGACCGCTCCGGTCGCGCCGCGGTCGCGCAGGATGCCGAAGGTCAGCGGGGCCATGACGAGCGTCTGGAGCGCGTCGCAGATCGTCGGCCCGGGCGTGTCGACGGCGACGATGCGGCCGGCGGCGAGGCTGCGGACGACGTCGTCATAGCCGGCGGGCTCGACGACGACCACCGGCAGCCCGCTGCCGACGGCGAAGCCGCTCGCCAGCCCGCCGCCGCCGCAGCAAACGACGGCGAGATCGGCACTCACCCCCATCGCGGCGAGGTCGTCGGCGGCCTCGAGCCCCGCCGTCCCCTGTCCCGCGACGATGAACGGGTCGTCGAACGGCGGCACGATCGTCGCGCCCGAATCGCCGACCAGCCGCGCGGCGACGGCGACGCGGTCCTCGGTGTAGCGGTCGTAGAGCACGACCTCGGCCCCGTAGCCGCGCGTCGCCGCGACCTTCACCGCCGGCGCGTCGGCCGGCATGACGATCGTCGCGGCGACGTCGAGCAACTCGGCCGCGCGCGCCACGCCCTGCGCGTGGTTGCCGCTGGAGAAGGCGACGACGCCGCGGGCGCGCTCGGCGTCGGTCATCGCCGCGAGCCGGTTATACGCGCCGCGGAACTTGAACGACCCCGTCCGCTGGAGACATTCCGGCTTGAGCCAGATGCGCGCGCCGGTCACGGCGTCGAGGGCATCCGACCGGAGCAGCGGCGTGCGGACCGCGATACCTTCGAGGCGAACCGCTGCGGTTCGTACGTCGTTGTGAGAAACCATTGAAAGAACGTCCCTTTTCGTGCCGGCCTAAGCCGTTGATCGGCCACGCGAAACTCGCGAAAAATGCTATCGTAAAAAACCGCTTTACACGAACCGCCGGCGACCCTAAATACGCCGCCGCTGCCCCATGGGACTTCCACCGCAAGGCAGTTTCGGTGCTACCCGCTTGTAGCGAACTGACTCTGGAGGTCCCTTGAATTGCATAAGCCCAGCAACGCGCTGGGGGTAGCCCGCGACGTTTCGCCGTCGCAACCCGTTACCCTCGTCCGCCCGCACGCCGCGCGTCGCGCCGCCCGCTACTTCGTCGAGAAGTTTCCGGGGACGTCGATGTATGCGGTCAAGGCGAACCCGTCGCCCGACCTGATCCGCACTTTGTGGGACAGCGGCATCGCGACGTTCGACGTCGCGTCGATCGCCGAAGTGCGCCTCGTCCGCGGCCTGCTGCCGACCGCGACCCTGTGCTTCATGCACCCGGTCAAGCCGGCCGAGGCGATCGCCGAGGCGTACCATGTGCACGGCGTCCGCGTGTTCAGCCTCGATTCGGTCGACGAGGTCGCCAAGATCGTCGCCGCCTGCGCGACCGGCGGAGTGCCCGCCGCCGACCTGACGCTGTGCGTTCGCCTGCGCGTGTCGTCGGCGCATGCCAAGCTCAGCCTCGCCGCCAAGTTCGGCGTCGGGGTCGACGAGGCGGCGCCGGTGCTCCACGCCGCGCGGCAGGCGGCCGACGCGCTCGGCATCGCCTTCCACGTCGGCAGCCAGGCGATGAGCCCGCAGGCGTACGCCGACGCTATGGCGCTGGTCCGCGCGGCAATCGTCAGGTCGGGCGTCACCGTCGACGTGATCGACGTCGGCGGCGGCTTTCCGTCGGTCTACCCCGGCATGGAGGCGGCCCCGCTCGAGCGCTACTTCGCCGTCATCCACCGCGCGTTCGAGGACCTGCCGGTCAGCTACTCGGCCGAGCTGTGGTGCGAGCCCGGCCGGGCGCTGGCAGCCGAATATGCGTCGATCCTGGTGCGCGTCGAGAAGCGCCGCGACGATACCCTGTTCATCAACGACGGGGCGTACGGCGCGCTGTTCGACGCCGCACACATCGACTGGCGTTTCCCGGTCGAGCTCGTCCGCGACGTACCGAGTCGCGCCAAGATGCTGCCGTTCAGCCTCTACGGGCCGACGTGCGACGACATGGATTTCATGCGCGGGCCGTTCCTGCTGCCGGCCGATGTCGCGGCCGGCGATTATGTCGAGATCGGGATGCTCGGGGCGTACGGCTGCGCGATGCGAACCAGCTTCAACGGCTTTGGCAACGGTGAGACGGTGATCGCAAGCGACGAGCCGATGGCGTCGGCGTACACCGTCGCCGAACCGTCACGCGAGAAGGTTACGGCCATCCGCGAGGTGCGGAGCTAACGCTCCCCTCCCGCTTGCGGGAGGGGTCGGGGGTGGGAAGACGGCTCGCCGCCCCGGTCCACCCCAGCCACTCGCACGACCACCCACCCCCGGCCCCTCCCCCAAGCGGGAGGGGAGGAGACATCCATGACCGACCTGACCAACCGCAAGGCTGAACTCCTCGCAACCACCGTCGAGCATATCGACATCCGCAGCTTCGACGCGCGCCCGATCGTCGACGCGATGGGCAAGATGAGCTTCACCAGTCGCGACCTCGCCCGCGCCACCGGCATCTACAACGCGATGCTGGCCGACAAGGACTGCTCGATCTTCCTCGTCATCGCCGGGTCGACCTCGGCGGGCGGGTGCATGGACCTCTACGCCGAGCTCGTCCGGTCGAACATGGTCGACGGCATCGTCGCCACCGGCGCGTCGATCGTCGACATGGATTTCTTCGAGGGACTTGGCCACAAACACTACCAAGCCCTTGAAATCCCCGACGACAACGTCCTGCGTTCGCTCTACATCGACCGTATCTACGACACCTATATCGACGAGGAGCAGCTCCAAGACTGCGATGGGACGATCTTCGACCTCGCCGAGAGCCTCGAGCCGAAGCCGTACAGCAGCCGCGCCTTCATCCGCGAAATGGGCCGCTACCTGACCCAGCACGGCAAGAAGGATAACAGCCTCGTCAAGCTCGCCTTCGAGCACGACGTGCCGATCTTCTGCCCGGCGTTCGTCGATTCGTCGGCCGGCTTCGGGCTGGTCAAGCATCAGGTCGAGGCGATCAAGGCCAAGCGGCCGTACATGGTCCTCGACGCGATCGCCGACTTCCGCGAGCTGACCGAGATCAAGATTGCGGCCGGCACCACCGGGTTGCTGATGGTCGGTGGCGGCGTGCCGAAGAACTTCGTCCAGGACACCGTCGTCTGCGCCGAAATCCTCGGCCACACCGACGTCGCGATGCACAAGTACGCCGTTCAGATCACCGTCGCCGACGTTCGCGATGGGGCCTGCAGTTCGTCGACCCTCAAGGAAGCAGCGAGCTGGGGCAAGGTCGAGACCACGCAGGAGCAGATGGTCTTCGCCGAGGCGGGATCGGTGATGCCGCTACTGGCGAGCGACGCGTACCATCGCGGGCACTGGCGCGAGCGGGCGGTGCGGGCGTACGGCCGGATGTTCGATGACTGAGCGCGGACGGGTTAGAAAGTATATTCGACCTCTGGCCGGAGATTGAACAGGTAGCCTGCCGCGGCATGATTACCGGTCGCCGGACAACTACCGCCGGTGCCCTGTTCGAACATGGCATGGCACTTCGTACAATAGCGGTATCGGCCGCCCGCATTCCGATAGTGCTCGAGGACGAAGATATACCCCTGCGCGACATGCCCACCGCCGGCCGGGCATACGCCACGCTCGGGATAGCCGTCGTAGAATAGCGCCGAGCACCGATTGCAGAAGCGCCAGTCGCCCTGGCGCGTCGGACTTTCCGGAACGTCGTACGAGAGCTTCAGGCGGTTGGCGCTGGCGACGTGCTGACCGCCGGCGGCGCACCAGCCCTTCTGGCGATAGCCGTCATAGAAGATCGTGCGGCACTTTTCGCACGACGCCCACTTCGTCTGGGTCGATTCGGCGTAGGCAACGGACGGCATCGCCAACGCGATTGTGGCGACGCTGGTCGACACGATGAAATCGCGACGGCGATATCGGCTCGCGCGAAACCCACAGTCATGTCCGGTCATTTTCACCCCCCGTTTGGCAAAATCACGCGACGACGCTGCGGCATCGAGAATGACATGCTTCGTTGCCGCCGCCAACCCGGCGGGCGTTGAGTATCGCCTTAGTTGCGTTCGAACCGCCAATTGCGGCGCTTGCCCTCGGTCGACCATGCCACGGTCTCCGCAATGCGCTTGGCGCGGGTTGGTGCGGTCTTCGCCTCGGTGATCCATTCGATGTATTCGCGGCGGCAGCCCGGCGCGAAGGCGGCAAAATGCGCGGCGGCCGTCGGCACCGCGACGAGCGCTGCGGCGAGATCGTCGGGCGTCGCGACCGGCGGCTTTGGTGGCTTCGGCGTCCGCATCGTTCCGCCGGCATCGACCAGCGCGACCGCCGCGCGGATCATTTCGGCGATTGCCGCGTCGGGCGGCAGGTCGGCGAGAGCTGTCAACTTGCCGAGCTGGCCCATGCCGTCGCCACGCGGTTCGCCGAGGCCGACGCCGTCGCGCTGCCACGTCCCGAAGCTGGCGTGGGCGGTGAACGCGGCCATGTTGGCGACGATCTTGCCGCGCCACGTGAACATCGGCATCGACCACTTGATCGCCTCGACGAGGCCGGGGTGCGCCGCGTGGGCGACCTCGCGCAGGTGCCTCAGGATCGGCTGCGCGAATGGCCGCGCGGCGGCGATGTAGGCGTCGACCCGGGCTTCGTCCGACATGGCTCCTCCCTCTAACGGCTGAAGCTAGCCGCAAGTTCGACGTGCGTCGACCAGCGGAACTGCGCCACCGGCCACAGCCGATCGAGGCGGTAACCGCCTTCAACCAGGATTGCCGCGTCGCGTGCAAAGGTATTGGGATTGCACGACACCGCAACGATACGCGGTACCGTGCTTGCCGCCAGCCGGCGCATCTGCGCCTGCGCCCCGGCGCGCGGCGGGTCGATGACGACGGCGTCGAAGCGGGCCAATTCCCCCGGCTCCAGCGGCCGGCGGAACAGGTCGCGATGTTCGGTTGTCACGCGCGCTCCACGCGCCCGCGCGGCGGCGGCGAGAGGCTCAACGGCGCTCGCCGCGCCCTCGACCGCGACCACCGCCGCGCCC
>CAHJWT010000138.1 GCA_903643075.1 Sphingomonadaceae bacterium
CGGCCGGAGCGGCTCGCTCGCCGGCGTCGCCGCCCGCCCGGTCGTGCGCCACGATGCGACATGGTGGCGCTTCACCCCCGCCGCGCCGCGCCGCACGGGCGGATAGTGCCGCCGTCGCGTCCGGAATCGCACTTAACCCCGCGCGCGGCGATTGCTTACCTGTGCGACACGCCTATCTTGGTGCCTCATCGTATCCGTGAAAGTGCCGCCCGATGGCCGACAAGCGCCCGCCGAACCCGTGGATCAAGAGCCTCGGCCTGTGGGTCGTCGTGTTGCTCGTCCTCGCCGTCGTCGTCACCCTCGTCCAAGGTCCGTCGACGTCGACCGCGGCGAACGCGCTCGGCTACTCGGACTTCCTGACCAAGGTCGACGAGGGCGGGGTCAAGTCGGTCGACATCCGCGGCTCGGAGCTGATCGGCAAGCTGACCAGCGACGAGGACTTCCGCACCTACAACCCCGGTGACGCCCAGCTCGTGCAGCACCTGCGCGACAAGAATGTCCGCTTCGACGCCAAGCCCGAGGAGGGCCGGTCGCTGCTCGGCCAGCTGATCGTCACCATGCTGCCGTTCATCATCATGATCGGCATCTGGATGCTCGTCATGCGCCAGATGCAGAACGGCGCCGGCAAGGGCGCGATGGGCTTCGGCAAGTCGCGCGCCAAGCTTCTCCAGCAGAAGGAGGGTCGCGTCACCTTCGACGACGTCGCCGGGATCGACGAGGCCCGCGAGGAGCTGCAGGAGATCGTCGAGTTCCTCAAGGATCCATCGAAGTTCAACCGGCTGGGCGGCAAGATTCCGAAGGGCGCGCTCCTCGTCGGACCGCCGGGAACCGGCAAGACGCTGCTCGCCCGCGCCATCGCCGGCGAGGCCAACGTGCCGTTCTTCAACATCAGCGGCTCGGACTTCGTCGAGATGTTCGTCGGTGTCGGTGCGTCGCGCGTCCGCGACATGTTCGAGCAGGGCAAGAAGAGCGCGCCGTGCATCATTTTCATCGACGAGATCGACGCCGTCGGCCGCAGCCGCGGCGCGGGCCTCGGCGGCGGCAACGACGAGCGCGAGCAGACCTTGAACCAGCTCCTCGTCGAGATGGACGGCTTCGACGGCAACGAGGGGATCATCATCGTCGCCGCGACCAACCGTCCCGACGTCCTCGATCCCGCGCTTCTCCGGCCGGGCCGCTTCGACCGCCAGGTCATCGTCGGCCGCCCCGACATAGAGGGGCGCGAGAAGATCCTCGCCGTCCATATGAAGAAGGTCCCCCTCGCCCCCGACGTTAACGGCCGTACCATTGCACGCGGGACGCCGGGCTTCTCGGGGGCCGATCTCGCCAACCTGGTCAACGAGGCGGCGCTGCTCGCCGCGCGCCGCGGCAAGCGGCTGGTCGCGATGAAGGAGTTCGAGGACGCCAAGGACAAGGTGATGATGGGGGCCGAGCGGCGCTCGATGGTCATGACCGACGACGAGAAGAAGATGACCGCGTACCACGAGGCGGGCCACGCCGTCGTGTCGTGCCACGAGGCGGCGTCGGACCCGATCCACAAGGCGACGATCATCCCGCGCGGCCGTGCGCTCGGCATGGTCATGCGCCTGCCCGAGCGCGACAGCTACAGCTATCATCGTGACAAGATGTACGCCAACCTGTCGGTGTCGATGGGCGGCCGCGTCGCCGAGGAACTGATCTTTGGCCACGACAAGGTGTCGAGCGGGGCATCGAGCGACATCAGCTACGCGACCGACCTCGCCAAGAACATGGTCACGCAGTGGGGTATGTCCGACAAGCTCGGCCCGCTCAAGTACGGCGAGAATCAGGAGGAGGTGTTCCTCGGTCACTCGGTGACGCGGACGCAGAACGTCAGCGAGGAGACCGCGCGGCTGATCGATTCCGAGGTCAAGTCGATCGTCACCCATGGCTACGACCGGGCGAAGCAGGTCCTCAGCGACAATATCGACCAGCTCCATGCGCTGGCCGGGGCGCTGATCGAGCTCGAGACGCTGTCGGGCGACGAGATCAAGCGCGTCCTTGCCGGCGAGCAGGTCGACCGCAATGATCTGCGCACGACGACGACCGCCCCCGTGGCCCCCGGCCGGTCGGCGATCCCGCGGAGCGGACGTCGCGGTGGCCTCGGCGACCCCGCGCCGGTGCCGCAGGGCTGACGGCACTTCGCCTGGAAACAGGCTGCTCGTTGTCGGCGAGCGCGAGGCCGCACCGTCGAGTGTGCGGCCCGCGTTGGGGTCCAGCGGCCGAGTATATCACCTTTCGGTAGGCGCCACGGTCGTTCGGTTGGCGTGTCGCCCGCTTCGTACGTGAATAGGACCGAAAGAACGCGGGCTCGCTGATTGCACCTCGCTGGCCGCCGCCACGGCACAGTGCACCACCGGACCGGATCCTCGTTTATAAGGGTACCGGCGGCGGGGATGGCTTCCATCGCGCCGGAACGTGGCACGAGCGACCGCCGGACGAAGAAGGGCGCGCCTCGCGGCGCGCCCTTCGCCGTGACGATCGTATCGAGATCAGGCTGCGACGACGCCCCCGCGGCGACGCGTCGAGACGCCGACGAGGCCGAAACCGGCGATCATCAGCACCCACACACCGGGCTCAGGAACAACGACGATACCGTTGATCAGCGGAGCCGGATCCGACGAGAACTGACCGCCGGCGACCGCGCGGAACGTGCTCAGCGCGCGGTTGACGCCGGCATGCTGCGACAGGCTCGGGACGATCGAACTCAGCGCGAGCGACAGGTCACGCTCGACCGTCGGGGTGAAGTCGAGGAAGTCCGAGGTGAAGGTCACCATCGAGCCAGGCGCGACGTTCGAATCGCTCTCGCTGCCGCTCGACCCCGAACCCCCGATGACCCCCTTGCTGAAGGTTCCCGACAACAGGTTCGATCCCGCCGCGTAGGTATGCGGAATGAACAACGGCCCACCGACGGTGATCGCCGTCGTCGACAGGAACGAGAAGCTGCCCGACACGCCCTGCTGGAGAAGGAAGCCGGCGGTGTTGGTGACCGTCGAGTTCTTCGCGACCGTGCCGTTCAGCGTGAACGCCGCGGTCGTGTTCGTCACATACGCGGCGAACTGCGGTTGAAGGAAACTGAAGCGGACGAGCGCGGTGCCCGGCGTGGTCGCGGTCTTCGTCGCGGTCGTGTAGTAGGTCGCATCGGTCGTCCGCACCGACGAGTTGCCGGTGTTGACGAAGCGGAAATTCGCGTTCGCGTTGGGCACGCTGAACGTCGCGAACGTCGTGATTACGGCGCCAGCCGGCTGGGCGGCGAGCGCCGCGCCGGCAACGCCGGCGGCGAGCGCAACCTTGAACACGGACATCAATCATACTCCTACTACAGAACTCGTTCCGGAGCAGGAGCAACTACCGTGCCAGATTGACTGGACGCGTAACTTCCTGATTTTACATGCCCGCCGGAAAAGCTGCCGACAGGAATGTAAGATTCCCCGACACTGTCCGGCCGGGCATCATAAACGTCGTCCTAATAGCGGTCAGACGTCGAGATTAGCGACCGACAGCGCATTGTCCTGGATGAAGGCGCGGCGCGGCTCGACGACGTCGCCCATCAGCCGGGTGAAGATCTCGTCGGCGAGATCGGCTTCGTCGGCGGTAACGCGGAGCAGCGCGCGAACCTGGGGATCGAGCGTCGTCTCCCACAGCTGCTCGGCGTTCATCTCGCCCAGCCCCTTGTAGCGCTGGACGCCAAGGCCACGACGTCCGGCGTCGAGGATCACATCGAGCAGTTCCGACGGCCGCCGAACGACCCGGTCGCCGAGCTTCGCCGGCGCGGCGTAGGTCGCCGCCTCCTCGGCCCCGAGCGCATGGAGCTTGCGCGCCTCGGCCGACGCGAGGAGCGCGGCGTCGACGATATAGTGGTCGGTCACCCCGCGCAGCGCACGCGACAGGTGGTAGCCGCCCTCAGCCGCCGGTTCGGCGACCCAGCCGCCGCTGCCGGCACCGCCCCCCCCTTCGTGGACAGCGTGGGTGGCGTCGAGCCACGTGGCGGTCGCTCGCGCCGCTTCCGCCAGCGCGTCGCCGCCAAGGTCGGGCGCGAGGCCGCCGGTCAGCGCGAGCGCCTCGACGATGCGGCCATCGTAGCGCTGCGGGACATACGTCATCAGCGTCCGCAGCCGCCGCGCATGGTCGACCAGCGCGCGAAGGTCGTCGCCGGTCCGGCGCTCGCCCGACGCCATGTCGAGCGCCAGCCCCGTCAGACCGGTATCGACGAGGTAGTCGTCGAGCGCGGCATTGTCCTTGAGATAGACCTCCGACCGGCCGCGCGCGACTTTGTAGAGCGGCGGCTGGGCGATGTAGAGGAAGCCGCCTTTGATCAGCTCGGGCATCTGGCGATAGAAGAAGGTTAGCAGCAGCGTCCGGATGTGTGCGCCGTCGACGTCGGCGTCGGTCATGATCACCACCTTGTGGTACCTGAGCTTCTCGATCTTGAACTCGTCGCGGCCGATGCCGCAGCCGAGCGCCTGGATCATCGTCCCGATCTCCTTCGACGACAGCATCCGGTCGAAGCGGGCGCGCTCAACGTTGAGGATCTTGCCGCGCAGCGGGAGAATCGCCTGGAACGCACGGTTGCGCCCCTGCTTGGCCGAGCCGCCGGCGCTGTCGCCCTCGACGAGGAACAGCTCGCTCTTGGCCGGATCACGCTCCTGGCAGTCGGCGAGCTTGCCCGGCAGGCTGGCGATGTCGAGCGCACCCTTGCGCCGCGTCAGGTCGCGGGCCTTCTTCGCCGCCTCGCGCGCCGCGGCGGCGTCGATGATCTTGGCCATGATCGTCCTGGCGTGGACCGGGTTCTCCTCGAGCCACTCGGCGAGCTTGTCGGCGATCAGCGCCTCGAGCGGCTGGCGGACCTCGGAGCTAACCAGCTTGTCCTTGGTCTGGCTGCTGAACTTGGGATCGGGCAGCTTGACCGAGATGATCGCGGTCAGCCCCTCGCGCATGTCGTCGCCGGTCAGCGCGACCTTCTCCTTCTTGAGCACGCCCGACTTGTCGGCATAGCCGTTGAGGGTGCGGGTCAGCGCGGCGCGAAACGCGGCGAGGTGGGTGCCGCCGTCGCGCTGCGGGATGTTGTTAGTGAAGGCGAGGACCTGCTCGTAGTAGCTGTCGTTCCATTCGAGCGCGACGTCGATGCCAATGTCGTCGCGCTCGCCGTGGATCGCGACCGGGGCGGGGATCAGCGCCGACTTCGACTTGTCGAGGTACTGGACGAACGCTGCGATGCCGCCCTCGTAGAACAGCTCGACCGTCACCGGCTCGACGTGGCGCGCGTCGGTGAGGATCAGGCGGACGCCCGAGTTGAGGAAAGCCAGCTCGCGGAACCGATGTTCGAGCTTGGCGAAGTCGAACTCGACGATCTTGAACGTCGCCGGCGACGGCAGGAAGGTGACCTCGGTCCCTCGCCGGTCGCCCTGCGGCCCGACGACGGCGAGCGGCTCGACGCGATCGCCGTGACGGAACTCCATCGCGTGCTCGTGGCCCTCGCGCCAGATACGCAGCTTGAGCCATTCCGACAGCGCGTTGACGACGCTGACGCCGACGCCGTGGAGGCCGCCCGAGACCTTGTAGGCATTCTCGTCGCTGTTGTTGAACTTGCCGCCGGCGTGAAGCTGGGTCATCACCAGCTCGGCGGCGCTGACGCCCTCCTCGCTGTGGATGCCGGTCGGGATGCCGCGGCCGTTGTCGGCGACGGTGACGCTGCCGTCGGCGTTGAGGCGCACGTCGATCCGGTCGCAATAGCCGGCGAGCGCCTCGTCGATCGCGTTGTCGCTGACCTCGAAAACCATGTGGTGGAGACCCGAGCCGTCGTCGGTGTCACCGATGTACATGCCCGGGCGCTTGCGCACGGCGTCAAGCCCGCGCAACACCTGGATCGAATCCGCGCCGTAATCGGCCGCGGGCTGGTTGGTTTCGTCGGACAAGCTGGCTCCCTGGCGCAAGACGGCTGCTGCGCGAAACTGTCACAGTCATATAGGGAGTCGCGCGCGCGTACGCGAGGCTTATCGGCCGTTCAAGCCGCGACGCGACCGCCATCGACGTGCAGCCGCTGCGCGTCCAGCCCGGCGAACAGGCTTGCCTCGGTGCCCGTCATCCAGACCTGCCCGCGGCCCGCGAGGCGCGCGAACAGCGCGGCCCGGCGACGCGGATCGAGGTGGGCGGCGACCTCGTCGAGAAGGAGGATCGGGGGGCGGCCGGTGCGCTCGGCGACGAGGCCGGCGTGGGCGAGGACCACGCCGAGCAGCAGCGCCTTCTGCTCGCCGGTCGAGCTCCGTGCCGCCGGCTGGCGCTTAGCGGCGTGGGTGACGATCAGGTCGGTGCGGTGTGGCCCGGCGGTAGCCCGGCCGGCGGCGGCGTCGAGACCGCGGTTGCGCGCGAGCGTCGCGGCGAGGTCGACGCCGTCATCGTATCCGTCGCGATCACGCCCAGCGTCGGCGAGCGCGATCCCCGCTTGGGGAAAGTCACCGCCGGGCGCGGCGGTCAGCGCGTCCGCCAACGCCGCCACC
>CAHJWT010000139.1 GCA_903643075.1 Sphingomonadaceae bacterium
CCGCCGCTGCCTCCATCATCCGCAATCCCGATTCGATCGTGCCGGGCGGGCGGGTCGCAGCGGTCGGGTCGGCAAGGCTGCGCAGGAGCAGCGACGCGGCCTCGGCGTCGCCCGCCTGGCGTGTCGGTGCGGCGCGTCGGACGGCGGCGACCGCGGCGACATAGTCGGGACGCGCGCCGCCATTGAGCGCGAGCCCGATGGCGCGGACCTTGTCGGCTTCGGGCCCGCCGTGCAGCCGGGTCGCGGTGAGGAGCAGCGCGAGCCCGACGAGAAGGAGCGCGGCAACCGCGATCGCTGATCGGCGCGCGGTCATCGAACCGGCATCAGGTCGGCATAGGCCGACAGGGGATAGGGCGTCTTGTTGAGCGAATGGCCGCCGTTCTTGAGCAGGAAGTAATCCTGCGCGATCATCGCCATCTGCTCGAGACCATAGTCGGTCCATTTCTTGCCGGCAACGAGGGTATAATCATAAGTCCGGCTGAACGGACCGCGTAGCCAGACAATTTGGTGGAGGACGTACCACTGATAAAGATGCGTCGTCTCATGAACGAAGGTCGACCGGTGGAACAGGTCGACTGACGGCGACGAGAAATCATCCCGGTAATCGTCGTCGGGCAGATACATCGTGCCGTTTGGTGCCATCGACCGATCGTTGGGAAAAGGCCACGTCCAGCGATGGGGAACGACGCGAATCTTGGCGTAAGGGATGCGGTTACCGTAAATCTGCTGCAACATGGCGATCTCGCCACTGGTCATCGACCGGCCGTGGGGATCGGGTGCCTGTGCCATGCCGTGGTCGCGTCCTCGTCGCGGATGCCGCCGAGTCTGAACTTCGCGCCCGGCTTAGAAGTTGCATCAGCCGTCGCGGCTCCGCGCCTGCGGATAGGTCCCCAGCACCCGCACCCATTCGCTGTGGTAACGCAGCTCGTCGAGCGCGCGCGCGACGGCGGGATCGGCCGGGTCGCCCTCGATGTCGGCGTAGAACTCGGCCGCGGCGAAGGCCCCGCCCTTCAGATAGCTCTCGAGCTTGGTCAGGTTGACGCCGTTGGTCGCGAAGCCGCCCAATGCCTTGAACAGCGCCGCGGGCACCGAGCGGACCTCGAACAGCAGCGTCGTCATCACTGGCGTGCCGGGCGTCACCGGCAGCGCGGCATCCGTGGGGTCGCCTGCCGCTCCTGGGCGGGCGAGGACGACGAAGCGCGTCGTGTTATGCGCCTCGTCCTCGATCCCCTCGGCGAGGACGTCGAGGCCGTAGAGTTCCCCCGCCAGCCGCGACCCGACCGCCGCGCGCGCCGGATCGCCGCCGGCGGCGACGAGCGCGGCGGCGGCGGCGGTGTCGGGATAGGCCTCGGCGGCGATGCCCCATTCGCGCAGCCGCCTACGGCACTGGCCGAGCGCCTGCGGGTGGCTGACCGCCGTCGCCACGCGGTCGCGGAGCGCGCCGGGCAGCCCGAGGAGGCAGTGGCGGACGCGGACGAAATGCTCGCCGGTGATCGTCAGCCCCGATTCGGGGAGGAGGAAGTGGATGTCGGCGACGCGGCCGTGGAGCGAGTTCTCGATCGGGATGACGGCGCAGTCGGCGTCGCCCGCTTGGACCGCGGCGATCGCGTCCTCGAACGCGAAGCACGGCAGCGGCAGCGCGTCCGGGAACGCCTCGCGCACCGCCTGGTGCGAATAGGCTCCCGGCGCCCCCTGGAAGGCGACGGCGCGGTGCGGCGCAGCGGCGGCGGCGGCGGTCATCGTCGCGACGAGCGCGGCGGCGGGAGCGGGATAGTCGGCCATCGCGCGCCGGGGTAGGCAATGTGCGCCCCACACACAATGCTGCGCTGCGACATGGGGTGGCTTGCGACCCCGCGGCCGCGCAACTATGGTCCGCGCGATTTCGCGGGGATACCCGCCGACGGAGATACGTCTTGGACAGTTTCGAGTGGAACAAGATCGCCGGCTGGTGTCTGACGGCGGCGATCGCGGTGCTCGGGCTGATCCTCGTCACCGGCGAGGCGTTCGCGGTCAAGAAGCCGGCCAAGCCGGGCTACGTCGTCGAGGGCGTCGAGGAAGTCGCCGCCGCCGGGGCCCCCGCCGCGGTGCCCGACAAGCCAGTCGCCTTCTACCTCGCCTCGGCGAGCGTCGACCACGGGGCCGACGTATTCAAGAAATGCGGCGCGTGCCACAACGCCGAGAAGGGCGGCGCCGCCGGCATCGGACCCAACCTCTATGGCGTCGTCGGCGGCCCGCACGACCACATGCCGGGATTCAGCTATTCCGATGCGATGCAGAAGACGGCGAGCGCCAAGTGGGACTTCGACGCGCTCAACGCGTGGCTGACCAACCCGAAGGCGTATGTCCCGGGGACGAAGATGGCGTTCGCCGGGATCGCCAAGCCCGAGGACCGCGCGGCGGTGATCGACTACCTCAACAGCAAGAGCGACCACCCGCTGCCGCTCCCCCCCGTCCCCGCCGACACCGGCGCGACGGTGGCGAGCGCGGCGGCGACCGCGGCGACCCCGGCCGGGGCGACGACCTCGCCGGCGACGGTGCCGACGAGCGACAAGCTGGCCCCTCAGGCCGGCAAGGCCCCCGACGTGCCGGCGGCGGGCGACGTCGGCGACACGACCAAGGGCGGGAAGCACTAGGTTCTCCCCGCTTGGCGGGAAGGCGGGGGTGGGTTCGGCGAGGCCAAACCAGGACATACCCTGTCATCCCGGCGCAGGCCGGGACTTATTACCTCGGACGTTTGAGATGATGGGTCCCGGCCTGCGCCGGGATAACAATCGTGGCTGGTCCGGTCTCTCGCTCGACCGCCCATTCGTCACAGCCAGTGGTGCCTTCTCTCCCCAAGCGGGAGCGGATCAGGCGAGGCCGTAATGCGCCTTCACCACCGTCCATGCCTCGTCGGCCGTCTCGACGAAGTGGAACAGGTCGAGGTCGCTGCGCGCGATCGTCCCCTCGTCGGCGAGCGCGTCGAAATCCACCACCCGCTCCCAGAAGCTCCGCCCGAACAGGAAGATCGGCAGCCGCGCGACCTTGCCGGTCTGGACCAGCGTCAGCAGCTCGAACAGCTCGTCGAACGTTCCGAACCCGCCGGGAAACGCTGCGACGGCGCGCGCGCGCATCAGGAAGTGCATCTTCCTCAGCGCGAAATAGTGGAACTGGAAGCTCAGCCCCGGGGTGACGTAGGGGTTGGGCAGCTGCTCGAACGGCAGGACGATATTGAGCCCGATCGACACCGCCCCGGCGTCGGCGGCGCCGCGGTTGGCCGCCTCCATGATCGACGGCCCGCCGCCCGAGCAGACGACGAACTGACGCCCCGCGGCATCGGGCGTGACCCCCGACGCGAGGCGCGCGAGGTCACGTGCGACGGTGTAGTAGTGCGACTTGGCGGCAAGACTCTCCGCGGTCCGCCGTGCGTCGCCGAGGGTCGCCGCTGCGACGAGCGCCGCCGCGTCCTCGGGCGCGGGGATGCGCGCCGAGCCGTAGAAGACGAAGGTCGACGCGATTCCCGCCTCGGCGAGCGCGAGCTCGGCCTTCATCAGTTCGAGCTGGAAACGGACCGGGCGGAGATCGTCGCGAAGCAGGAACTCGGTGTCCTGGAACGCGAGCGCGTACGCCGGATGCTCGGTCTGCGCCGTCGCCGTCGGCGCGTTGGCCAGCGGCGCTTCGGCACGCGCGGTCGGGAACAGGCGCGCGGGCGTGGCGGGGGACGGCATCGGCGGACTCGCGTTGGGCCGGCGCAGATAGCCGCTCGCCGCGGCCCGCGCCAGCCCGTGCGTCGGCCGCGCTAGAGGCCGCCGGTCTTGCTGTGGATCGGATTGGTCGGCGACCCGAGCGGTGCCGTCGGATCGACCGGCGGGGCCGGCGGCGCGACCTTCGGCTTCTTCTTCATCCGCGGCTCGTCGTCAACGTCGTTGGGATCGTCATTGAACTCGTGGCCCGGACGCTGCCCGTCGTTGTAGCGGTCGATGTAGCCGTCGTGGCGCGGGTCGTCCTCGTCGAGCCCGACCGGGTTGCTGCCGTCGTCGCCGCCGCCGCCGCCGGGTCCGGGGCCGGGCATCACCGGCCCGCCCATGCCGCCGCCGCCGTCGGTATCGATGCCGTCCTTTTCCATGGTCGATCTCCCTCTGTTGTGTCCGTCGCAGCGGACCGCGCCATGGTAAGGCAAGGTCTAAGCCGGACAATACTATCGGACGACAGAGGATGACTGGAACGCGACTGACCGGCGTCAAGTCAACTACAGGTGCAGGGCGCCCCGCGCCGGTGGGACGCGATTCATCCGGTTAGGGCATCGCCCGCGCGCGCCGCCGCCCGCGCAGCGCCGAGCCGACCAGCCCGAAGCCCGTGACGAGCAGCGCCCACGTCGCGGGCTCAGGGGCGCCGCCGCCGAGCGCGCCGAGGTAGTCGTAGCGGGTATAGTATTTCCATGAATAGCCGCCGCTCGCAGGCCCGTCGGTCTCGTAGGTCAGGTTGTCGAGGGTGTACCAGCCGAGCGTAAAGCCGCCGAACAACGGCGTCGTGTTCTGCGCGCGGTCGATCTCGATCCGGTCGACCGCGGCGGCACCGCCCGCCAGGGTGACGTTGCCGGCGACGCCGGTCGACCGCGACCAGACCTCGGCGCCGTTCCGCAGCCCGCGGACGGTGACGTCCGGCGCCGGCGCGTTCGAACCGTTGGCGAGGCCGAAGTCGAGGCTGTCGACGACCGTCGGCCCGGCGGTGAAATTGATGCCGAGCACCCAGTCGTGATAGCCGGTGCCATAGCCGTTGAGCAGGTAATCGGTCGTGTCGCTGCTATAGGTCGTCCCCGGCAGGCCGTAGCGCGGCGGCGGCAGGAGCCCGTTGGTGCCCCAGTAGAAGCCTTCGTCGCCGGTGCCGATGACGGTGATGTTCTGCCCCGCCATGCGCGCGAAGGCGCGCGCGTCATACATGTCGTAGGTGACGCCGTTCGGGCTGCCGAGGAGTGCGGCGTAGCCGGTCCCGCCGGGTGCGGCCTGGAACGTCTCGACGTACGGGGCCGTGTGCGCCGGCGCGGCGACCGCCGTCACCGCCGCCGCGGCGAGAAGAAGATGTCGTCCCTTCGGCCCGTGCCCGCCCGATCTCGCCGTCATGTCCGCCTCCCGACTGTCCACATTGCCCATCAACGGCCCCGCGCGCTTTTCCTTGACCGCGGCGGAAAGCGACCTATGACCGGCGGCGGGCCACGCCGTCCCAACGCGGCGCGCGCTCTCTGCAAGGAGAGACGATGACTGACCGACCAGCCGCGCGGCCGGCGCGCGCGCACTTCTCGTCCGGCCCGTGCGCCAAGCGCCCCGGGTGGAGCCCCGACCAGCTCGCCACCGACAGCCTCGGCCGGTCGCACCGGTCGACCCTCGGCAAGGCGCGGCTGAAGCTCGCGATCGACCTGACGCGCGAGGTGCTGCAGGTCCCCGACAGCCACCGCATCGGTATCGTCCCGGCGTCCGATACCGGCGCGTTCGAGATGGCGATGTGGACGATGCTGGGGCAGCGCCCGGTGACGATGCTGGCGTGGGAGAGCTTCGGCGAGGGCTGGGTGACCGATGCGGTCAAGCAGCTCAAGCTCGACGGCGACACGCTGACCGCGCCTTATGGCGAACTCCCCGACCTGACCCGCGTCCGCCAGGATCACGACGTCTGCTTCACGTGGAATGGGACGACCTCGGGGGTCCGCGTGCCGAATGGCGACTGGATCCGCGACGACCGCGAGGGGCTGACGCTGTGCGACGCGACGAGCGCGGTCTTCGCGCAGGAGCTGGCGTGGGACAAGCTCGATGTCGTCACCTACAGCTGGCAGAAGGTCCTCGGCGGCGAGGGCGGGCACGGCGTCCTGATCCTCGGACCGCGCGCGGTCGAGCGGCTCGAGAGCTATGTCCCCGATCGGCCCCTGCCGAAGATCTTCCGCCTGACGAGCAAGGGCAAGCTGATCGAGGGCATCTTCGCCGGCGAGACGATCAACACCCCGTCGATGCTCGCGGTCGAGGATTACATCGACGCGCTGACGTGGGCGCAGGGGATCGGCGGGCTGCAGGAACTCTATGCCCGCGCCGACGGCAACGCACAGGCGCTCGACCGCTGGGTCGAGGCGACGCCGTGGGTCGAGCATCTGGCGCATGACCCGGCGACGCGGTCGAACACGAGCGTCTGCCTGACGCTGCCCGGCGCCGCTACCGACGTGCCGAAGAAGATCGCCGCACTGCTCGAAGCCGAGGGCGTCGCCTTCGACATCGGCGGCTACCGCGACGCCCCGCCGGGGCTGCGGATATGGTGCGGGGCGACGGCCGATACCGCCGACATCGTCGCTCTCGGGCCGTGGCTGGAGTGGGCGCATGCGGAAGTGACGACCTAGGCCTCCCCTCCCGCTTGCGGGAGGGGAGCAGAAAGGGAAAAAATGCCCAAGGTTCTCATCGCCG
>CAHJWT010000140.1 GCA_903643075.1 Sphingomonadaceae bacterium
GGCCGACGCCAGCGGCCGGCGGGCGCCCGAGCCCGATCCCGCGGGGATCGAGGTCCTCCCCGCCGACCTCGTCATCAAGGCGCTCGGCTTCGACGCCGAGGACCTGCCCGCGCGCTTCGCCGCCCCCGATCTCGGCACGACGCGGTGGGGAACGCTGCGCCTCGACCACGCGACGATGATGACCAGTCTGCCGGGAGTCTTCGCCGCCGGCGACATCGTTCGCGGGGCGTCGCTGGTCGTGTGGGCGATCCGCGACGGGCGCGACGTGGCGAGCGCGATGCACGCATGGCTGACGACGCAGACCGGAGCGGCTAAGGTCGCGGCATGAGGCTGACCGATCACGAGGTCGCCGCGATCAAGGCGGCGGCGCGCGACGCCTTCGGCGAAAGCGCCGTCGTGCGCCTGTTCGGCAGACGGGTCGACGACAGCTTCAGCGGCGGGGACGTCGATCTACACGTCGAGGCCGACGCGACGCCCGATGCGGCGGCGCGCCGTTTCGACTTCATTCTTCGTCTGGGGCGAACCATGCCATGGCACGACAAGGTTGACGTCGTGCTGTCGCGGCGAGGTGCGGTGCCGCGTGGCTTCGAGCGCATCGCCTATCGCGACGGCATCATTCTATGACGCCGGAGCAGGAGGCGCTAGCCGACGCCCTGCACCGCTGCGCCAGGTTGGTCGCCGGCATCGAGGGTGACCGGGGCGACTTCGCAACCCTCTTCCCGCTCGACGAGGATTTCGACGCGGAGGAGCCGAGCGGTGCGGCACGCCACTTGATCCGTTCGTTCTCCAAGAGCTTCGAGCAGCTGCAGGATCAGGTCGGCAGCCGCCTCTGTCGCAGCCTGCTGACGGTCGCCCGCGGCAAGTCGGCGGTCGACCATCGCCGGCAATCGACCGTGATCAAGGAGGCTGCTGAGTGATCGGCATCGACCCGACCACGCTGCGCGATCTGGCCGATATCCGCAACAGTCTCGCCCATGAGTATGCCATGGATTTTGCCGAAGTCGCTCCGATCCTCAATCGCGCCTGGCACAGCATTAACACCCTGATCGCAGTCGTAGCGTCGATCGAGACGTTTGTCCGCGACAGCGTCACACTTGGAAAAGCGCGATGACCGCCTCCCCTGCCGAACGCGCCCGGGTCGCCGAATACGGCATGTACCGGCCCGATCTCGAATCCGACGCGTGCGGCGTTGGGCTGATCGCGGCGACCGACGGCCGCGCATCGCGCCGCGTCGTGACCGCGGCGATCGACGCGCTGAAGGCGGTATGGCACCGCGGTGCGGTTGATGCCGACGGCAAGACCGGCGACGGCGCGGGGCTGCATGTCGAGTTGCCGCTCGCCTTCTTCGACGAGCACATCCGCAATGCGGGCCATGCGCCGAAACCGAACCGCCTCGCAGTCGGGATGATCTTCCTGCCGCGGACCGACCTTGCCGCGCAGGAGACGTGCCGGACGATCGTCGAGAGCGAGATCATCGGCTTCGGCTACGCGATCTACGGCTGGCGCCAGGTCCCCGTCGACACGTCGGTGATCGGAGCCAAGGCGGCGGCGTCGCGCCCCGAGATCGAGCAGATCATGATCGCCGGGCCGCTCGGGGGTGACATCGACGCGTTCGAGAAGGACCTCTACCTGATCCGCCGTAGGATCGAGAAGGCGGTCGTGGCGGCGCAGATCAACGGCTTCTACGTCGCCTCGCTGTCGGCGCGGTCGATCATCTACAAGGGGCTGTTTCTGGCCGAGGAGCTCGCCGTCTTCTACCCCGACCTCGCCGACGAGCGCTTCCAGTCACGCTTCGCCATCTACCACCAGCGCTATTCGACCAACACCTTCCCGCAGTGGTGGCT
The DNA here is from genome assembly GCA_903643075.1 of Sphingomonadaceae bacterium. Lineage (GTDB taxonomy): Bacteria > Pseudomonadota > Alphaproteobacteria > Sphingomonadales > Sphingomonadaceae > Polymorphobacter_B. Next base: position 1,845 of record CAHJWT010000140.1, read on the forward strand.
GGCGCAGCCGTTCCGCTGCCTCGCCCACAACGGCGAGATCAACACCGTCCGCGGCAACAAGAACTGGATGAAGAGCCACGAGATCAAGATGGCGGCAGCCGCGTTCGGCGAGCATTCGGCCGACATCAAGCCGCTGATCCCGGCGGGCGCGAGCGACACCGCCGCGCTCGACGCGGTGTTCGAGGCGTTCGTCCGCTCGGGGCGGGACGCGCCGACCGCGAAGCTGATGATGATCCCCGAGGCATGGTCGACCGACGCCGCCATGCCCCCCGACCGGCGGGCGATGTACGCCTTCTTCGCCAGCGTCATGGAGGCGTGGGACGGCCCGGCGGCGCTGGCGATGACCGACGGGCGCTGGGTGCTCGCCGGGGTCGACCGGTCGGCGCTGCGGCCGATGCGCTGGCTGACGACGACCGACGGGCTGCTGATCACCGGTTCGGAGGCCGGGATGGTTGTCGTGCCGGAGACGACGATCACTGCCAAGGGCGCGCTCGGCCCGGGCCAGATGATCGCGGTCGACCTCGACGGCGACGACGGGCAGGGCCCGCGCCTCTACCGCGACGGCGAGGTCAAGGACCGCGTCGCGGCGCAGGCCCCGTACGCCGAGTGGATCGAGCACTTCCGCGACTTCGCCGACCTCCCCGGCCACGACGCGCCGCAGCCGCCCCAGGCCTTCGACCGTGCCGACCTCCGCCGCCGCCAGGTCGCCGCCGGGATCACGAGCGAGGACATGGAACTGCTCCTCAGCCCCATGGTCGAGGACGCCAAGGAGGCGGTCGGCAGCATGGGCGACGACACGCCACTCGCGGTCATCAGCCGGCGGGCGCGGTCGCTCAGCCACTTCTTCCGCCAGAACTTCAGCCAGGTGACCAACCCGCCGATCGACTCGCTCCGCGAGACGCGGGTGATGAGCCTGACGACGCGCTTCGCCAACTTCGGCAACATCCTCGACCACGACGCGCGGCAGGAGGGGGTGATGGTCCTCGCCTCGCCGGTCGTGTCGAACCGCGACTGGGACGTGCTCCGCGTCTTCTACGCCGCGCAGTCGGCGACGATCGACTGCACCTTCGCCATCGCCGGCGGCCCCGACGCGCTGCGCGCCGCGATCGCCCGCGTCCGCGCCGAGGCCGAGACGGCGGTACGGTCGGGCAAGAGCCAGCTGTTCCTGACCGACGAGGCGCAGGATGCCGATCGCGCCGGGATCACGATGATCCTCGCCGCCGCGGGCGTCCACACGCACCTCGTGGCGCGGGGCCTGCGGGCGTTCGCCAGCATCAACGTGCGCTCGGCCGAATGCCTCGACACCCATTGCTTCGCGGTGCTGATCGGGGTCGGCGCGACGACGGTCAACGCCTATCTCGCCCAGGAGGCGATCCTCGACCGCCACGCGCGCGGGCTGTTTCCCGGGCGCAGCCGCGACGAGTGCGTCGCGCGCTATACCAAGGCGGTCGACGACGGCCTGCTCAAGATCATGGCCAAGATGGGGATCGCGGTCATCTCGTCGTACCGCGGCGGCTACAACTTCGAAGCGGTCGGGCTCAGCCGCGCGCTGGTCAACGACTTCTTTCCCGGCATGCCGGCGAAGATCAGCGGCGAGGGCTTCGCCTCACTTCACCTCAACGCGAAGCTGCGCCACGAGCGGGCGTGGGACGACGAGGTTGCGACGCTGCCAGTCGGCGGGCTCTACCGCTACCGCGCGGGGAGCGAGGACCACGCCTATCAGGCGAACCTGATCCACCTCCTCCAGTCGGCGGTGGCAACCGACAGCTATTCCGACTTCACCCGCTTCACCCGCGCCGTCGCCGAGCTGCCGCCGATCTATCTCCGCGACCTGCTCGAGTTCAACTTCGCGAAGACGCCGGCCCGGGTCGACGCGGTCGAGTCGATCACCGAGATCCGCAAGCGCTTCGTCTCGCCGGGGATGAGCCTCGGCGCGCTGGGGCCGGAGGCGCACGAGACGCTGGCGATCGCGATGAACCGGATCGGCGCGAAGGCGGTCAGCGGCGAAGGCGGCGAGGACCGCGCGCGCTTCACCCCCTACGCCAACGGCGACAACGCCAACTCGGCGGTCAAGCAGATCGCGAGCGGGCGCTTCGGCGTGACGGCGGAATACCTCAACGCCGCGACCGAGATCGAGATCAAGGTCGCGCAGGGGGCAAAGCCGGGGGAAGGGGGCCAGCTGCCCGGGTTCAAGGTCACCGACCTGATCGCTCGCCTGCGCCACGCGACGCCCGGCGTCACGCTGATCAGCCCGCCGCCGCACCACGACATCTACTCGATCGAGGACCTCGCCCAGCTGATCTACGACCTGAAGCAGATCAACCCGCACGCGCGGGTCTGCGTCAAGCTCGTGAGCTCGGCCGGGATCGGCACCGTCGCGGCCGGCGTCGCCAAGGCGCACGCCGACGTCATCCTCGTGTCCGGCCACGTCGGCGGGACGGCGGCGAGCCCGCAGTCGTCGATCAAGTATGCCGGCACGCCGTGGGAGATGGGCCTCAGCGAGGTCAACCAGGTGCTGACGCTCAACGGGCTGCGCCACCGCGTCAAGCTCCGCACCGACGGCGGGCTCAAGACCGGGCGCGACATCGTCATCGCCGCGATCCTCGGTGCCGAGGAATTCGGCATCGGCACCCTCGGGCTGGTGGCGATGGGGTGCATCATGGTCCGCCAGTGCCACAGCAATACCTGCCCGGTCGGCATCTGCTCGCAGGACCCGGCGCTCCGCGCCAAGTTCGAGGGGACGCCCGAGAAGGTCATCAACCTGATGAGCTTCATCGCCGAGGAGGTCCGCGACATTCTAGCCAAGCTCGGCGCGAAGAGCCTCGACGAGGTCATCGGCCGGACCGAGCTCCTCCGCCAGGTCAGCCGCGGGGCCGAGCACCTCGACGACCTCGACCTCAACCCGATCCTCGTCAAGGTCGACGCCCCCGACGACTCGCGCCGCTTCGCCATCGCCAACCACCGCAACGAGGTGCCCGACAGCCTCGACGTCGACATGCTCCGCGACGCCGCGCGCCTGTTCGAGCGGCGCGAGAAGATGCAGCTGACCTATACCGTCCGGAATACCCACCGCGCGGTCGGGACACGGGTGTCGTCGGAGATCGTGCGGCAGTTCGGCATGACCGGGCTCGAGCCGAACCACCTCCACGTCCGCCTGCGCGGATCGGCCGGGCAGAGCCTCGGTGCATTCGCGGTGCAGGGGCTCAAGCTCGAGGTGTTCGGCGAGGCCAACGACTATGTCGGCAAGGGACTGTCGGGCGCGACGATCGTCGTCCGGCCGATGGTGTCGTCGACGCTCGTCGCGCGCGACAACACGATCATCGGCAATACCGTCCTCTACGGCGCGACCAGCGGCCGCCTGTTTGCCGCCGGGCGCGCGGGCGAGCGCTTCGCGGTCCGCAACAGCGGCGCGACCGTCGTCGTCGAAGGCTGTGGGGCCAACGGCTGCGAATACATGACCGGCGGGATCGCGGTGATCCTGGGGGCCACCGGCGACAATTTTGGCGCGGGGATGACCGGCGGCATGGCGTTCGTCCACGACGAAGGCGGCGACTTCGCGCGGCGGATCAACCCCGACAGCATCGTGCTTGTGCCCGTCGCGTCGGTCCATTGGGACGGCGTCCTCCGCGCGCTGGTCGAGGAGCACGCGCGCGAGACGGGATCGAGGTTCGCCGCCGACCTGCTCCTCGACTGGGACCGGGCGCGCGGCGCTTTCCGGCAGGTATGCCCCAAGGAGATGCTCGGTCGGCTGGCGCACCCGCTCGATGACGCGCCGGTGCTCGAGGCCGCGGAGTAGCCGCGGCGTACCCAGAAAAAGCGTCGAGATTCTTTACAGTTGGTTCACGATTATGTATGGTTAACTTCAGAATTCCAAAGACTTAGACGATTGGCATGGTTTTTGCTTAAATACTTCTTACCGCAGGATAAGGAAGTATTTAATGCGTATAAACCTTCTCGCGCTCGGCACGGTCGCGGCACTCGCCGCCATGCCCGCCACCGCAATGACGATCGTATCGGCCAACAACGGGCCCGATGCCGGGCCGCCCGCAGGCCAGCACCTGATCACCAACTTCGACACCGCCGCCGGCCTTTCGGGCAACTACGCGCTGGTCAGCGGTTCGGTCAGCGGCCAGTACGCCGCGCCGTACCTCGACGGCTCGCAGTACCTCAACGTCTACGGCGGCAACGCGGCCTCGTTGGCGATCTCGCCGACGCTCAAGGCGGTCAGCTTCTACTGGGGGTCGATCGACACCTACAACACCGTCAAGTTCTTCTCCGGCGCGACGCTGGTCGGTTCGTTCACGGGGGCCGACGTCCCCGCCGCGCCGGCCGACGGCAGCCAGGGCAACCCGGTCAACAACCGCCGGGTGAACTTCAACTTTGACGGCGCGTCGGTCGATCGCATCGAGTTCAGCTCGTCGCAGAACTCGTTCGAGCTCGATACCGTCGCCGGCGCGGTTCCCGAGCCGGCGTCGTGGGCGCTGCTCGTCGCGGGCTTCGGCCTCGTCGGTGCCGCCGCGCGCCGTCGCCGCCCGGC
>CAHJWT010000141.1 GCA_903643075.1 Sphingomonadaceae bacterium
GCGGCCCTGCGCCGGGCGCGGGCTGGACGACGACCCGCGCGCGCCCGGCGACGACCGCCTCGACCCGCGCGGTCCCCTCGGGCGAGGCGTTGTCGGCGACGACGATCTCGACCGTCCCGGCAAAGTCCTGCGCCGTCAGCGCGGCGAGGCACAGGTCGAGCCGCGCGAAATCGCGGAAGTGCGGGACGACGACGGTGACGTCGGGGATAACGTCATGCGGGATCGAATCGGGCATTACGTCCGGTGCCGATCGCCGCGCCACGACGCGACCGCACCACGGACCACGGCTGACGAGACGCGGCAGCATCGGCCCCGGACCGGACCGTCGTCGTGACGTCCTCCGCCGCCGCCGGTCACTGGGTCAAGGGCACAATCGCGACGGTGCCCGGCGCGGCGATGTCGCCCTTGCCCGAATAAGGGGCAATCCGGGTTTTGCCTTCGCTCTGTTCGGTCGCAGCGACGGCGATGATGTTGCCGCTGCCACAGGCCGCCGGATAAACCTTGACCTGCGGTCCGAAGTTGCCGGCCGCCACGCTGAACAGGGTGTCGGCATGGCGCGCGATGGCAGCGCATAACGTGCTGTAGTCGCCCGTGCCTTCCCGGAAGCCAAGGCTCATGCTGACGACCATGGCGTGGTGCTGCGCCGCCCAGTCGATCGCATCGATCACCCCCGCCTGGGCGATGGAACCGTCGGCATAGGCCACCTTGGCGATCAGCAGAGGCGGCAGGAAACGATCGCCCGGCAGCGCCGTCTCGGCGCTGCGCGCGGCGAGGATGGCGACCACGGTTCCGTGCCCGAGGCGATCGGCGATGCCCTCGCCGGTGAAGTCCTTGGTCAGCGTCACCAGCCCCCTGATCTGTGGGTGTTCCGCGAGGATCCCCGAGTCGATGATTGCCATCGACAGGGGGGCGTGGGCCTCCGTCCCGGTCAGCGCCGAAAAGCCGGCGACGCCGAACCAACGCCCTTGCGCGTCGTGCAGCACGACGCGGCCCTCGCCGCCGCCGTCGAGCAGGCGGCCCGGCCGTTGGACCGGCGGCTCCGCGGCCTGGGCGAGCGCCGCCCCACCGACCGCCGCCCAAAGCGTCAGAAGCAGCGACGGCCGGACGATGCGGCCCCACATCATCACTTCTTGACCTTATCGGCGACGGCCTTGGCCTGGCTCATCAGCGCGTTGATGTAGTCGAACGACGTCGGCAGGTTGGCCGCCTCCGACGCAACGCTGGTGCCGCAGCTTGCGCCGCTGACGATCTTGCCCTTCGCCGGCAGGGCGATCGTCTCGAGCCACAACGGGTCGGCGACGACGACCGACGCGGTGATCGCCGCGCCGTGCCGCGGCGACAGCGTGACCGTCGCCGGCCGGCACGCCGAGTAGAAATAGACGCTGTCGGAAAACGACTTCATCAGCTCGGCTGCCGGCAAGGCGTCAACCGGAACGGCGTCGATGACGATGTCGGCGGTGTAGTCCGCCGTGTCGGCGAAGGCGAGGTTAGCGCAGCGGACCGGCCCGTTCCGATCGGCGACCGGGCATCCCGCGACCTTGCCCTCGAGCAGCGCTTCGACCGGTAGGCCGGCCGGTAGCCTTGCCTCGTCGTCGTCAAATGTCGGCGCTAGCGACAGCAACCCGCCCGCCGCGCCCGCGGCCGACCCCAGCGCCTGGATCGCCTGCACCCCGTGATCGGTCAGCGAGACGTCGATCTCCTGGATCAGGCGCGTATCGTTGCGCCACGTTACCCCGATGTTCGTCTCGACGAGGCGGTTGTGGTACATGCTCGCAGGGGCGAGCGAATACAGCTTGTCGCCATAGGCGACCGGCACCGATGCGATGACCACGGCGGCCGACGGGGTGCCGGCCGCGGTCTTGCCGTGGGAGAAGGTGATGACCGACGCGGCGAGCTGGTATTTGTTCGACCCCATCCGGTCGGGGCCGGTGACGAGGCGATAATCGAGCAGCGGGTGACTGCAGCCGGCGACGACGGCGCAACCAATTATTGCCGACCACAGATTTCGCACGGCGTCGTCCCCTACGACCGCCAATTCGGTAGCACGCACCGCGCAATCCGCGCAAGCATGCCGCTGCCGCCGCAGGGAGTAGCGCATGGTGACCGACGCCGACCTTGCCGCCGACATCGCCCTCGTGCACCGCCTTGCCGAGGCCGCCGGCGCGGTCATTCGGCCGTACTTCCGCAGCAGCGTCGGTATCGAGACCAAGGCCGACGCCTCGCCAGTGACGGCTGCCGACCGCGACGCCGAGGCGGCGATCCGCGCGATCCTCCGCGCCGAGCGCACCAACGATGGCATCTGGGGCGAGGAGTTCCCCGAGGAGCGTTCGGGCGCCGCACGGACGTGGGTGATCGACCCGATCGACGGGACGCAGGCGTTCGTCGCCGGTCGGCCGCTGTTCGGGACGCTGATCGCGCTGCTCGATGGCGATGTCCCCGTCCTCGGCGTAATCGATCAGTGCGTCGCCGGCGACCGCTGGCTCGGCATCGCCGGCCGGCCGACGACGCTCAATGGCACGGCAATCGAGACGCGCCGCTGCCAAGGCCTCGCCGCCGCGCGCGCCGCGACGACCTCGCCGTACCTCTTCCGCACCGAAGGCGACAGCGCCGCATTCCAGCGCCTCCGCGCCTCGCTCGGCGACGTCATGTACGGCGGCGACAACCACAACTACGCGCTTGTCGCGACCGGCTGCCTCGACCTCGTCGTCGAGGCGGGGCTCAAGCTCCACGACTGGGCCGCGCTCGTGCCGGTGGTCGCGGGGGCCGGCGGGGCGATGACCGACTGGAGCGGCCGGCCGCTGCGGCGCGGAAGCGACGGACGGGTGATTGCGGCGGGAGACCCCGGACTGATCGCGGCGGCGGTGGCGGTGCTCGCCGACTAGCCACCCTGCGCCAAAATGCACGTTGCGCGCGATGCGCCGCCGCGGCTATCAACGCTGACGTATGGGGCTCGATCGGCCCTGCGCGACGCATGGACAGGATGCCGTATGGCGACCAACGACAACCTCGTCACGGACGACCTGACGCCCACGGGCGAACGCCGCCGCGACTTCATCTTCGTCGCCACCGGCGCGTTCGCGGCGGCTGGGGCGGCGACCGTGGTGTGGCCGCTGATCAACCAGATGTCGCCGTCGGCCGACGTGCTGGCGCTGGCGCAGATCGATCTCGACCTGTCGGCGATCCAGCCGGGGCAGGCGGTCAAGGTCAGCTGGCGCGGCAAGCCGGTATTCGCGCGCAACCTGACCCCGGCCGAGACCGCGGCGGCGAAGGCGGTTCCGGTCGCCTCGCTGCGCGACCCGCAGACGCTCGAGCAGCGGACCAAGCCGGGCAAGGAGAACTGGCTGATCACCTTGGGCGTGTGCACCCATCTCGGCTGCGTCCCTCTCGGCGCGGGCGAAGGCGAGAACAAGGGCGCGTTCGGCGGTTATTTCTGCCCGTGTCACGGGTCGCAGTACGACACCGCCGCGCGCATCCGCCAGGGACCGGCCCCGAAGAACCTCGAGGTTCCCGACTATACGTTCAAGTCGCCCACCCAGGTCACGATCGGCTAGAGGACGAACGATGAGCTTTCCCTGGGCCAAGCATTACGAGCCGCAAGGCGCGTTCATGAAGTACGTCGACAGCCGGCTGCCGATCCCGCGGCTGGTCTACGACAGCCTCGGCGGCGGCTATCCGGTGCCGAAGAACCTTAACTATTTCTATAATTTCGGCGTCCTCGCCGGCGTCGCGCTGGTCGTCCAGATCATCACCGGCATCGTCCTTGGCATGCATTACGCCGCGAACACGACGATCGCGTTCGATTCGGTCGAGCACATCATGCGCGACGTCAACGGCGGCTGGATGCTGCGCTACATGCACGCGACCGGCGCATCGTTCTTCTTCGTCGTCGTCTACATCCACATCTTCCGCGGGCTGTTCTACGGCAGTTACAAGCCGCCGCGCGAGGTGCTGTGGCTGCTCGGCCTCGTCATCTTCCTGCTGATGATGGCGACCGCGTTCATGGGCTACGTCCTCGTCTGGGGGCAGATGAGCTTTTGGGGCGCCACCGTCATCACCAACCTGTTCTCGGCGATCCCCCTCGTCGGCGAGGCGATCCACACGTGGCTGCTCGGCGGCTTCGCCCCCGACAACGCGACGCTCAACCGCTTCTTCTCGCTCCACTATCTGCTGCCGTTCATCATCTTGGGCGTCGTCATCCTCCACGTCTGGGCGCTCCACATCCCGGGGTCGAACAACCCGACCGGGATCGACGTCAAGTCGAAGGCCGACACCGTGCCGTTCCATCCCTATTACACAGCCAAGGACTTCTTCGGGCTGTGCGTCTACCTGACGCTGTTCTCGGTCGTCGTGTTCTTCCTGCCGAACATGCTCGGCGAAGCCGACAACTACATCCCGGCCAACCCGCTCTCGACGCCGGCGCACATCGTTCCCGAATGGTATTTCTGGCCGTTCTACGCGATCCTGCGCGCGTTCACCGTCGACTTCCCGTTCGGGCTCGTCCCCGCGAAGCTGTGGGGCGTGCTGGCGATGTTCTCGGCGATCCTGCTCCTGTTCTTCCTGCCGTGGCTCGACACCTCGCCGGTGCGGTCGAACAGCTATCGCCCGCTCAATCGCCAACTGTTCTGGATCTTCGTCGTTGACGTGATCATCCTCGGCATCTGCGGTGGCAAGCCGCCCGAGGAGCCGTGGCTGCGGCTGAGCCAGATCGCCAGTGCCTACTATTTCGCGCATTTCCTGATCATCACGCCGCTAGTTAGCCGGATCGAGAAGCCGCTGCCGCTGCCGAACTCGATCTCGGAGGCGGTGCTCAAGCGGCACACCAACACCGGCGCGCCGGCGGCGCTGCAACCCGCCGGCGCGGGGCTTGCCGAGTTCCCCGCGTCCGGCCAGCCGGCGGAATAAGGTCATGGTCAAGCTGATCGCCGGACTCGTCGGCGTCGTCTTCTGTCTCGCGCTGCTGTTCGGCGCGGTCGCCCACCGCGATCCGGTTCCCGCCGACCTCGTCAAGAAGTACCACCTGCCGCCGCGCGACATCGAATGGGCCAACGACAACCCCGGCGGCCTCGCGATCTTCGGCACCTTCGACCGTGCCCAGCTCCAGCGCGGCTATCAGGTCTACAAGGAGATCTGCTCGGGGTGCCACAGCCTGCACCGCGTCGCCTTCCGCAACCTGCAGGACCTCGGGTTCTCGGCGGCGCAGGTCAAGGCGCTCGCCAAGCAGTCCGACGTCGCGTCGATCGACGACAAGACCGGCGACCCGAACACCCGAAAGGGCATCCCCGCCGACAAGATCCCGGGGCCCTACGCCAACGAGGCCGCTGCGCGCGCCGCCAACAACAATGCGCTGCCGCCCGATCTGTCGCTGATCACCAAGGCGCGTGAGGACGGGCCGCGCTACGTCTACTCGCTGCTGACCGGTTTCACCCATCCAGTGCCGAGCGACTGGAAGGTGCCCGACGGCCTGTATTACAATCCGTACTTCCGGTCGCTCAACGTCGCGATGCCGCCGCCGCTGTCGGCCGACGGGCAGGTGACCTATGCCGACGGCACCAAGTCGACCGTCCAGCAGAACGCCAAGGACGTCGCCGCCTTCCTGACGTGGACCGCCGAGCCGACGCTCGAGGAACGCCGGCGGACCGGCGTCGGCGTCGTCGTCTTCCTCGTCATCCTGTCGATCCTCGGTTACCTCAGCTACGTCCGCGTCTGGGCCGACCTCAAGCGGAAGAAGCCGGAGATGCTGCCGGCGGAGTGAGGCGACGGCGGTCGCAGCGACCGAGATCAGCTGATTGTCGTCATCCCCGCGCAAGCGGGGACCCATGAGCCCAAACGTTCGAGGTCATGGGTCCCCGCTTTCGCGAGGATGACAATTCGTGCTTAGTGGCCCCATGAACGACGACCTCGCCGCGCTGATCCGCACCGTACCCGACTATCCTCACGCCGGGATCATGTTCCGCGACATCACCACGCTGCTCCTCGACGGGCCGGGATTCGCGGCGACGATCGACCGGCTCGCGGCGGCGGTCGGGACCGACTTCGACCTCGTCGCCGGCATCGAGGCGCGCGGCTTCGTCTTCGGTGCGACGCTGGCGGCGCGAGCGGCGAAGGGCCTCGTCCTCGTTCGCAAGAAGAACAAGCTCCCCGGCGCGGTGATCGGGGTCAACTACGCGCTCGAATACGGCGAGGACCGCGTCGAAATCCATGCCGACGCCGTGCCGGGGGGTGCCCGCGTCCTGATCGTCGACGACCTGATCGCAACCGGCGGCACGGCGCTCGCCGCGGTCGAGCTGTTCCGCGCCGCCCGCTCCACCGTCG
>CAHJWT010000142.1 GCA_903643075.1 Sphingomonadaceae bacterium
CCGGCTCGCCCGATCCGGTCGGGTCGGTCGCGGCGGCGTGGACGACGCCGAACGGCCTGGCGTTCGAGCGGGTGCGGGTACCGCTCGGCGTCGTCGGCATCGTCTACGAGAGCCGGCCCAACGTCACCGCCGACGCCGGCGCGCTGGCGGTGATGGCGGGCAACGCCGTCATCCTCCGCGGTGGCAGCGAGGCGGCGGCGTCGACCGCGGCGATCCACGCCGCGCTGGTTGCCGGGCTCGAGGCCGCGGGCTTGCCGGCGACGGCGATCCAGCGCGTCGCCGACCCCGACCGTGCGCTGGTCGGCGCGATGCTCGGCGCGGCAGGGTTGATCGACGTCCTGATCCCGCGCGGCGGCAAGGGGCTCGTCGCACGGGTGCTCACCGAAGCGAAGGTTCCCGTGCTCGCCCACCTCGACGGTAACAACCACGTCTATGTCGACGGCGCGGCCGATCCGGCGATGGCGCGCGCGATCGTGCTCGACGCCAAGCTGCGGCGGACCGGCGTGTGCGGCGCGATGGAGACGCTGCTGATCGACATCGCCTATCCCGACGCCGCCGGGCTGCTCGCCGCGCTGCTCGAGGCCGGTTGCGAGGTGCGTGCCGATACCGCCCTGCTTCCGCTCGACCCGCGGCTCGTCTCGGCCACCGACGCCGACTGGGACACCGAATACCTCGACGCGATCGCCGCCGCCGCGCGGGTCGACGGCGTCGCCGGCGCGGTCGCCCACATCGCCGCCCACGGCAGCCACCACACCGACGCGATCGTCACCGGCGACGACGCGGCGGCGGCGGCGTTCGTCACCGGCGTCGATTCAGCGATCGTCCTCGTCAACGCCTCGACCCAGTTCGCCGACGGGGCCGAGTTTGGCTTTGGCGGCGAAATCGGCATCGCGACCGGCCGCCTCCACGCCCGCGGCCCGGTGGCGCTGGAGGGGCTGACGACGTATAAGAACGTGGTGCGCGGAAACGGCCAGGTGCGAGGGTGACGATGGGGATGCCGTATACGGCCGAAACGGAGCCGGATTGGGTCGTCGGCTACGAGGTCGTCGACGGCGAGATGGTGGCGATGGACGCCAAACGTCGCGATGCGGTCATCCAGGAAGGACTCGACGACATCGCGGCCGGCCGGGTGGTGCCACACGACGAGGTCATGCGGATGATGCGGGCGAAGTCGGCGCACAAGTCGGCGGCGTGACGCGACTGATCTGGACGCAGGGTGCCCTACGCCAGCTTGACGCGATCACCGACTATCTCGACGGCGCGACCCCCGGCGTCAGTTCGCGTCTGGTTGCCATCATCGGCCGGCGCATCGATCTCGTAATCGACTTTCCGGAAATCGGCGAATTCGTTCCCGAGCTCGGTCTCCGCAAGCTGACCCTGACGGGATTGCCCTATCTTCTGCTCTACCATGTCGGAGAAGCGGCGGTCAGCATCGTCAGCGTTCATCATGCTGCCCAGAACTGGCGGCCGCGGTGACCGCCGTCGGCCTCCTCGGCGGGTCGTTCAACCCGGCGCACGGGGGGCACCGGCACATCAGCGTCGAGGCGCTACGCCGGCTGGGCCTCGACGAGGTGTGGTGGCTGGTCAGTCCGCAGAACCCGCTCAAGCCGGCCGACGGCATGGCCCTGCTCGCGACGCGGGTCGCGGCGGCGGCGGCGGTCGCCGCCCACCGTCGGATCCACGTCAGCGATCTCGAGGTCGGGCTCGGTACGCGCTTCGCCGTCGACACCGTCGCCGCGCTCCAGCGGCGCTATCCGACCGTCCGCTTCATCTGGCTGATGGGGGCCGACAACCTGGTACACCTTCACCGCTGGTCGCGCTGGCGGCGGCTGGCGGCGCGGGTGCCGATTGCGGTTTTCGCCCGGCCGGGCTATATGACGGGGGCACTGGCCGCGCCGGCGATGGCGTGGTTCGGGCACCGGCGACACGCCGCCGCAGCGGCGCGGCGCTGGCGCGAATGGAGGCTTCCGGCGATCGTCGTCCTCGACATCCGCATGAGCCCACTGTCGGCGACGGCGATCCGTCGCGTCGATCCCGACTGGGCAAGCCGCTCGCCGCGGGCGTCGTCTGCCCGCAGTTCCCAGCTGGCATCGCCCGCTCTCCGACCTTCGACGAGGAACCCGATTTGGCCCTGACTTCCGCGATTGCTTCGGTCGCTGCGCGCGCACCGCGCCCGGTGACGCCCGGCGACGAGAGCGTCGCCGCGCTCCATGCGCTGGTGATGGGCACCCTCGACGACGACCAGGCGGTCGAGGTCGTGTCGATACCCCTGGCCGGCAAGACCAGCATCGCCGACCATATGGTCATCGCCAGCGGCCGGTCGACGCGGCAGGTGGCGAGCCTCGCCGCCAAGATCGCCGAGCGGGCTAAGGCTGAACTTGGCCGCTCGGTCCGCATCGAAGGGCTGCCGGCGGCCGACTGGGTGCTGATCGACGCGCAGGACGTCATCGTCCATCTGTTCCGGCCTGAGGTCCGCCGCTTCTACAACCTCGAGAAGATGTGGGCGTTCGACGGGCCGAGCGGCTCGACCGGCCCCGGCCGCGCGCCGCAGGTCGAGCCGGTGGCGGTCGAGCACGATCCGATCGAGGCCGAGCCGGTCGACCCGGTCGACGTCGGCGTCGACCCGGCGCTGCTCGGCGACGACGTGGACGAGCTTAGCGGGCGGACCTGATCTCTTCTGTGAGTGACAAGGGCGGATGATGCGCCTCCACATCGTCGCCCACGGCCGCATCGGCCGCGGTCCCGAGGCGGCGCTGGTCGACCGCTACCTGCACCGGATCGCGTGGCCGATCGCGGTCACCGAGCTGTCCGACGTCGGTGGCGGCAAGCTAGCCGACCTGCCGGCACCCGCCGTGACCGTCCTCCTCGACGAGCGCGGCGCGAGTCTGACCAGCCGCGCCCTCGCCGACCGGCTCGGCGGCTGGCGCGACAACGGGATGCGCGAGGCGCGCTTCGTCATCGGCCCCGCCGACGGCCACGGCGATGCCGCCCGCGCCGCCGCGGCGATGCTGCTGTCGTTCGGCCCGGCGACGTGGCCGCACCTCCTCGTCCGGGCGATGGTCGCCGAGCAGCTCTACCGTGCGACATCGCTCCTCGCCGGTCATCCGTACCACCGGGATGGCTAGGCCCGCCGACGCTGCTATATTGACCGGACCCGCCGAAGGAAGTGCCATGGTCTCGACCCGCGTTCGCCTCGCCCTTACCGCCAGCCTGCTCGTGCTGCTCCCCGCGCCGATGCTCAGCGCCGCGCCCGAGACCGATACCAACAAGCGCCTCGACGCGTTCATGGACGTGTTCGAGCGGGTCCGCGTCGACTATGTTGACAAGGTCGACGACAAGAAACTGATCGAGGGCGCGATCAACGGGATGCTGGCGTCGCTCGACCCGCACTCGAGCTATCTCGACGCCAAGGACTTCGCCAACATGAAGCAGGTCACCGACGGCGAGTACGGCGGCCTCGGCCTGACGGTGTCGACCGAGGAGGGCGCGGTCAAGGTCGTCGCGCCGACCGACGACACGCCGGCGGCGCGCGCCGGCATGAAATCGGGCGACTTCATCACGCGGCTCGACGGCGAGCTGCTCTATGGCACGACGCTGACCGAGGCCGTCGACAAGATGCGTGGGGTTCCCGGCACGACGGTCAAGCTGACGGTGATCCGCGAGGGCGCGCCGAAGCCGCTCGAGTTCACCCTCAAGCGCGAGATCATCAAGATCAAGCCGGTCAAGTGGGAGGTCAAGGGCGACGTCGGCATCATCCGCATCGCCTCGTTCTCGAAGCAGACCGGCCCGGCGACCAAGGCGGCGATCACGGGGATCGAGAAGCAACTCGGGCCCAAGCTCGCCGGCTTCGTCGTCGACCTGCGGTCGAACCCCGGCGGCCTGCTCGACCAGTCGATCGAGGTCAGCGACGCCTTCCTCGACCACGGCGAGATCGTGTCGCAGCGCGGCCGGACCAAGAACGACATCGAGCGCTACTACGCCAAGGGCGACGACCTGAGCGGCGGCAAGCCGGTGGTGGTGCTGATCGACGAGGGCAGCGCGTCGGCGGCCGAGATCGTCGCCGGCGCGCTCCAGGACCAGCGCCGCGCCCTCGTCATCGGTCAGCGCAGCTTCGGCAAGGGCTCGGTCCAGACGCTGCTGCCGCTGACCGAGGACACCGCGCTGCGGCTGACGACGGCGCGCTATTACACCCCGTCGGGCCGGTCGGTGCAGGAGAACGGGATCGAGCCCGACATCACCGTGCCGCAGCTGTCGGACCCGCTTGCCGCCGACGCCGCCCGGCCGCGGCTGCGCGAAGCCGACCTCAAGCGCCATTTGATCAATGAGGTCAAAGGGACCGACAAGCTGATCGAGGCCGACGACAAGCCCGACCCGCGCTTCGCCGACACGCCGGAGACGCTCAAGAAGAAGGGCGTCACCGACTATCAGATGACCTATGCGGTCAAGCTGATCGAGCGCCTCGCGCCGGCCGCGGCGACCCCTGTGCAGACGGCGGCGCGCTAGTCACTCCTTCCGCGCGTCCTCGGCGCGTTCGATCGTGTCGAGGACGTCGTCGGGGTGGACGTCGTGCTGGAGGTCGGCGATCGCGTCGACCTCGCGCTCGACGCCGAGCTTCGCCGCCATCGCCATGTTGAGCTTGATCAGTTGCGACAGCTCGTGTTCGGCGAGCAGGCTGACCTGGAGGTTGAGGTCGTCGCGCCGGTCGTTCGCGGCCGCCTCGTGATTCTGCGTGATCAGGATGAACAGCGACAGGAAGATCGCCTCGATCGATGCCGCCGAGCCGAGCCAGTCGAAGCGCGGATCGAAGGGCGCGATATCGGTGACGAGCCCGGTATTGACGATCAGCCACGCCGCCACCACGACGAGGTGGACGTAGACGAACCACATCCGCCCGATGACGCGGCCGACCCGGGTCGACACGCGGACGCCGCCGCTGGCCTTAGCGTCGTCCTCGGCGCGGCGGCGCGACACCGCCTCGATGTTGCGGCCGAGCGCCTCGGTCAGCCCCGGCGGGCCGGGCATGTTGGCGCGCGGATCAGCCAAGCCGCGCGGCCACCAGCGCCTTCAAGTCAACCTCGCTCCGCGCGCCGTAGTGCGAGATGATCTCGGCCGCCGCGATGCCGCCGATCCGCCCGCAATCGGCCAGCGGTCGCCCCTGCGCCATGCCGTGGAGGAAGCCACCGGCGAACAGGTCGCCCGCGCCGGTGGTGTCGACGACGCGCGCGACCGGCTCGGCCGGGACCGTTATCCGTTCGCCGCCGGCGATGACGACCGCCCCCTTGTCCGACCGCGTGACGACGGTGATCGTCGCGTGGGCGGCGAGCTCGGCCATCGCCGCGTCGAGGTCGTGCGTTTGGTAGAGGCTGCACACCTCGTTCTCGTTGCCGAACAGGATGTCGACATGGCCGTCGAGCAGCGACCGGAAGTCGTCGCGATGGCTTTCGACGCAGAACACGTCGGACAAGGTGAAGGCGACCTTCGTTTCCGCGGCGCGGGCGATCTCGATCGCCCGGCGCATCGCCGCGCGTGGGAGCGGCGGATCCCACAGGTAGCCTTCGAGGTAGAGCACCTTCGCCGCGGCGACGGCGGCATCGTCGATGTCGGCCGCGCTCAACTCCTGGCACGCGCCGAGGTAGGTCGACATCGTCCGGTCGCCATCGGGGGTAACGACAATCAGGCAGCGCCCGGTCGGCGGCCCGTCGACCATCGGCGGCACGTCGAAGGCGACGCCCGCGGCGCGGATGTCGTGGGCGAACACCTCGCCGAGCTGGTCGGCGGCGACCCGCCCGACGAACCCCGGCCGCCCCCCCAGCGCGGCGACGCCGGCGACGCTGTTTGCCGCCGATCCGCCCGAGATCTCGCGTCCCGCGCCCATGATCGCGTACAGCCGCTCGGCCTCGTCGGCCGCGATCAGCCGCATCGTCCCCTTGGGGATGGCGTGGTCGGCGAGGAACGCCGCGTCGTTGGTCGTGATGACGTCGACCAGCGCATTGCCGATGGCGAGGACGTCGATGGGATCAGGCATTGAGGTTCCTAGCGTTGGTCGCGGCCGACCTAGCCGATCCATCTCACGCCGTCATCCCGGCGAAGGCGGGACCATGATCTCGGATGGTCGAGGTCATGGGTCCCGGCCTTCGCCGGGATGACAAAAAGGAATAGGGAGGTCCGATGCTTCGCCGCCGCCTCGCTCCCCTTGCCGCGCTCGCCGCCGCCGCATGCGCCGCCACTCCGCCGCCG
>CAHJWT010000143.1 GCA_903643075.1 Sphingomonadaceae bacterium
CGACGCGGTGTTGAGCGAGTCCTGCTTGATGCGCGAACCGGACACCACGACGGACTGGACGGCCGGCTCCGAGGCGGCGGCCGCGGGCGCGGCTGCGGATTGCGAGAAGGCAGGTGCGGCGGCGGCGGCGCAAGCCGCACCGGGCCCGTGCGCCGGTGCATCCGCGGGCGCGTCACGGCGAACACTGCGGGGTGGTCACGGCGCGGTGCAGGGTGAGCTTGCACCGCCGGCAGGAGCCGCTTAACCAGCCTGGATGCACGGCACCGATCAGCGTTTCGGCCTCGACCGCAGCGTCCGGCTGGCGGGGCACTTCGCGCTCGATTCGGGATCGAGCCTCGACGGGATCGACGTCGGCTACGAGACATACGGCGCCCTCGACGCCGGACAAACCAATGCGGTTCTCGTCTGTCATGCGCTGACCGGCAACCAGCACGTCGCCGGCGTCGATCCGCGCACCGGTAAACCAGGTTGGTGGCCGCGGATGGTCGGCCCCGGCCGGCCGCTTGATCCGGAACGGCACTGCATTGTGTGTGTCAATGTCCTCGGCGGTTGCTCGGGGACGACCGGCCCGACCAGCGTCGACCCGGCGACGGGGACGCCCTACGCGATGGCCTTCCCGGTCATCACCATCCGCGACATGGTCCGGGTGCAGGCCGCGCTGCTCGATTTTCTCGGGATCGATCAACTACTTGCCGTCGTCGGCGGATCGATGGGCGGGATGCAGGCGCTCGACTGGGCAGTCGCCTATCCGGCCCGCGTCCGCGCCGTCGTCGCCATCGCGACCGCCGCACGGCATTCCGCACAGAACATCGCCTTCCACGAGGTCGGCCGGCAGGCGATCATGGCCGATCCCGACTGGCGCGGCGGAACGTACCCCAGCGGTACCCAGCCCGCGGCCGGCCTCGCGGTCGCCCGGATGGCGGCGCATATCACCTATTTGTCCCAGGCCGGGTTGGCCGAGAAGTTCGGTCGCAACCTGCAGGACCGCGACAGGGTGTCGTTCGGCTTCGACGCCGACTTCCAGGTCGAGTCGTATCTGCGCCACCAGGGGCTGACCTTCGTCGAGCGCTTCGACGCCAATTCCTACCTCTACATCACCCGCGCGATGGATTATTTCGATCTCGCCGCAGCCCACAACGGTACGCTGGCCGCCGCCTTCGCGGCATCCAGGGCGCGCTTCGCCTTGATTTCATTCACGTCCGACTGGCTTTATCCGACCGCCGAGGCGCGCCGGGTGGTCCGCGCCCTCAACGCCGCCGGGGCGGCGGTGAGCTTCGTCGAGCTCGATTCGCCGTACGGCCACGACGCCTTCCTGCTCGACGCGCCCGAGATGAACCGGGTGGTCGACGGCTTCGTCCGCGCGATCGCGTGACGCTGCGCGGCGACCTCGCGGCGATTGCCGATCTGGTTCAGCCGGGGATCCGCGTTCTCGATATAGGATGCGGCGACGGTGCCCTGCTGGCGGCGTTGCGAACCGATAAGGCGATCGACGGCCGCGGCATCGAGCTCGATGGTCGTAACGTCGCCGCCGCCGTCGCGCGCGGGTTGCCGGTCGTCCAGGGCGACGCCGACGCCGACCTTGCCGACTATCCCAGCGACGCGTTCGACGTCGCCATCTTGTCGGACACGCTGCAGGCGATGCGCGACCCCGCGGGGGTGGTTCGCGACATGGTCCGTATCGCGCGCAAGGCGATTGTTTCATTACCGAATTTCGGCCATTGGCAGGCCCGCTGGCACCTGTTGACGACCGGCCGGATGCCCGTCACGGCGGCGTTGCCCGCGCCATGGTACACGACGCCGAACATCCACCTGTGCACGATCGCCGATTTCTGCGCCTTCGCCCGACATCTCGGGCTGACGATCGAAACGACTGTCCATCTTCACGGCGGTCGCGCCACGGGTTCGTTATGGCCGAATCTCTTTGCCGATCAGGCGGTATTTATCCTGGCGCGGCACGATTAGGCGGTCGCCCGGCGGACCGGCGAACCGGATCCGCGTGGTTGCGGGGCAAGGCCGTCGGACTTGACGGCGCGAACGACGATCGCAGCCCGGAGGACGGCTAACCGTTCGACATCGAACATCGCCGCGGCGAGCATGCCCTTCACCCGGCCCCGACGATAATATCGTGTCATCAAGCCCTTGAGCGACCAGCGCGGCGGGAGCGGGATGATGAGGACAACGACCCCGGCGGGGCCGAGGATGCGCCAGAGCTCGCGCAGCCGCCGACCGTCGGCGCCGGCGAAATCGTCGCGGGCGACAATGATGTCGACGATGCCGCCGACCAGTGGTAACCGCAGCGGATCAACGAGCGCCGTCCCCGGGGTTCGCCGCGTGGCGAGCGCGAGGCGGACCGCCTCCCCGCCGGCCGCGACCAGATCGCCGGCATCGATCGTAACCAGCCGGGTTGCCCCGGTCGGCGGAAGCATCTGGTCGACGGCGTCGCGAAGGTCGTCCATCACTCTGCTTCGGCGCAGCGCCGGCCGTCCGACGACTCGGCCGGAACCGGTAGGCCGTTGCGATGGGCTAGACCCGACATGCGCGGTGCTCCGTCACCACCGTCTTGAGCACGATCACCGCCCCGATCTTCGCGCGCCGCGAACCACATGAGGAGTCGATCTTACCCATGCCGGCCTGCCGGCGACAGCCGGCAAGTTCGCGGTTGGCGTTGGCCGGACGCCGTCCGGCTTCGGCCCCGACCGGCGAGGCCGAGACCTGAATAGCCGCCGACCGATCGCGCGCCACGGGCGGTGCCGTCGTCCGCCGGACGACACGGGACGGTGCCCGGCCGTCGCGACGGTTCGCCCGGGGGTTTTGCCCGAGCGCCAACCTGCTACAGACCGACGATGGCCGCGCTTACCGCCCTCGACATCGTCGTCCTGTTGCTGATCGTCCTCGGCGGCCTCGCCGGGCTCGCGCGCGGGTTCGTCACCGAGGTGCTGTCGCTGCTCGCGTGGGTCGCGGCGATCTTCGCCGTGCGGCTGCTCTATCCGGCCGGGCAGCGGCTGGCGTTCCACGTCACCCACACCGCGTCGGGCGCGGCGATCCTAGCCTTCGCGGTCATCTTCCTCATCACCTTCATCGCCTTCCGCATGGTCGCGGCCGAACTCGGCGACCGGACGCGGTCGTCGGTGGTCGGGCCGGTCGACCGTGTCCTTGGCCTCGGCTTCGGCGCGTTCAAGGGGTTGCTGTTCGCCGCGGTGATCTGGCTCGTCCTCGGCCTCGCCTTCGACACGGTCGACAGCGGCGGGCCGCGACCCGAGTGGCTGACCGCGTCGCGCACCGCGCCGCTTCTCGCCGTCACGTCGAAGGCGATGGTCGACTTCGTTGAGAAGCGTCGGCACCCGGAGCCCGATGCGGCTGTTGCCGGCGATCCCGCCGCTGCCAATTCCGCCGAACCCGCGCTGCCGCCCGGCCACCCGCCGATCCCGCACGACCCGCGCCACCACGGCTATTCGAACGACGACCGCAGCGCGCTCGACAAACTCCTCGATTCGGGCAGCAAGACTCCGCTGTGACCCCGCTCATCGTGACGGCACGCTGATGCTGATCCGCCTCTATGACACGATGCGGCGGGCGAAGGTCGACTTCGCCCCCGCCGATCCCGGCCGCGTGACGATGTATGTCTGCGGGCCGACGGTCTACGGCCGCGCGCACATCGGCAACGCGCGGCCGGCGGTGGTGTTCGACGTCCTCGCCCGGCTGCTGCGCCACGAGTATGATGCGGACAGCCTCGTCTACGCGCGCAACGTCACCGACATCGACGACAAGATCATCGCGGCCGCCGCCGCCGAGGGGGTGACGACCGAGGTCATCACCCGGCGGTTCGAGGACCACTACCTCGCCGACATGGGGGCGCTCGGGGTCGCGCCGCCGACGCTCGCGCCGCACGCGACCGACCATATCCCGGCGATGGTGGCGATGATCGGTGAGTTGATCGCCAGGGGCGCGGCGTACGCCGCCGAGGGGCACGTCCTGTTCGACGTGACTGCGCCCGGCGACTACGGCCGGCTGTCGCGGCGGCCCTTGGACGAGATGATCGCCGGCGCACGGGTCGAGGTCGCACCGTACAAGCGCAACCCCGCCGACTTCGTCCTGTGGAAGCCGAGCACGCCCGACCAGCCGGTCTGGGACAGCCCGTGGGGCCGCGGCCGCCCGGGGTGGCACATCGAATGCTCGGCGATGATCGCGGCGCACCTCGGCGAGACGATCGACATCCACGGCGGCGGGCTCGACCTGATCTTCCCCCACCATGAGAACGAACTTGCCCAGTCGAGCTGCGCCCACAACGGCGCGCCGCTGGCGCGGTACTGGCTACACAACGGCTTCCTCAGCATGGGCGGCGGGGAGAAGATGTCGAAGTCGCTCGGCAATGTAGCGACGGTGGACGAGCTGCTTGCCGCCGGGTGGAGCGGCCAGGTGCTGCGGCTGGCGCTGCTGAGCGCGCATTACCGCCAGCCGCTGGTGTGGAGCGAGGAGCTGCTGGCGCAGACGAAATCCTCGCTCCGGCGTCTGACCGATGCCATCGACGAACACGCGTCGGGCGGAACGATGAGCGATCACGCCCGGCCCGATGCCGAGTTCATTACGGCACTTGCCGACGATTTGAACACGCCGGCGGCAATCGCTCGGCTTCACGAGATGCGACGGGAGATCGACAATTTCGATGCCACCATCACCGCAATGAACGCGGGAATCGCGCATGAGGTCGCGTTGCACGAGCGGGAAGCCGCGCGGCGATTGGCGTGTGACCTCCGATCCAGCCTTGATCTCTTGCTCGGCTTTCGGCCGCGAGCCATCGGCGACGAACTCGCCAGCGAGTTACTGACGTCTTGGGTCGAAGAAATGCGCGAAGCTCGTGCCGCGGCACGAAGTGCCCGCAACTTCGCCGAGGCCGATCGCATCCGCGACGAGCTGGCCGCGCAGGGCATTATCCTCGAGGACGGCCCGGCTGGCACCTCGTGGCGACTGGCATGAGGGGGCGCGCGGCGGGTCCTCCCCGCTTGCGGGGAGGTGGCAGCCGCAGGCTGACGGAGGGGCGGTCGGGCGCATGGCGTAGGTCGCTCGCCCAACCGCCCCTCCACCACGCGCCCGAAGAAGGTGCGCGGTCCCCCTCCCCGCGGCGCGGGGAGGATCGAAGAGCGTCCCGCCCGGTGATTGCACTGCAGGCTGCAGCGACCCTTGCGCTTGGCCTGCTGCTCGCCACCCCGGCCGCCGCCGAGCCCGTCGCCCTCACCTTCGACGACCTCCCCGTCTTCGGCGCGCTGAAGCCGTTGCCCGAGCAGACCGCGATCACGCGGAAGTTGCTCGCCGAGCTCGTCCGCCACCACCTGCCGGCGATCGGGTTCGTCAACGAGATCAACCTGACCGGCGACGACCAGCCGGCGCGAGTCGCGCTCCTCACCCGCTGGCTCGACGCGGGGATGGACCTCGGCAACCACACCTACAGCCATCCGTCGCTGACCCACACGCCGGTCGCCGACTATATCGGCGACACCGCCGACGGCGACGCGGTGACCAGGCCGCTCCTCGCCGCGCGCGGGCGGAGCGAGCGGTGGTTCCGCTACCCCTATCTGGAGACCGGGCCGACGCTCGAGATTCGCCGGACGTTCGAGGACTGGCTCGCCGGCCATGGCTACCGCGTCGCGCCGGTGACGCTCGAGAACGAGGACTACCTGTTCGCCGACCCCTACGACGCCGCGGTCAAAGCCGGCGACCGCA
The DNA here is from genome assembly GCA_903643075.1 of Sphingomonadaceae bacterium. Taxonomy (GTDB): domain Bacteria; phylum Pseudomonadota; class Alphaproteobacteria; order Sphingomonadales; family Sphingomonadaceae; genus Polymorphobacter_B. The sequence continues at coordinate 5,719 of CAHJWT010000143.1, forward strand.
GGCGCGCCAAGGCGATCCGCGCCGAGTACCTCGCCTACACCGCCGCCGTCGTGCCGTGGTACCGCTCGGCGGCGCTGGCGCTGCTCGGGCGGCGGCCGGCGCTGGTCTGGCTGCTCCACGCCAGCCGGCTGAACGCCGACAGCGTCGACGCGCTGGCGAAGATCATCCGGGCGAACGATCTCGACCCCGTCACTCTCGACGCGGCGATGACCGATCCAGCCTACCTCCAGCCCGACGACTATGCCGGGCCGAACGGCATCGAGTGGCTCGAACGCTGGTCGCTGACCCTCCACCGCGACCTGCCGTGGGCGTCGATGCCGAAGGTTCCCGCCGACATCCGCGGCGAGAGCGACGCGCTCGACGACGAGCCGGGCGAGCACGGGGTCAATTAGGGCAAGGTCGAATAACGATAACCAGCAGTGTCATCCCGGCGCAGGCCGGGACCCATCAACTCGAACCTATGAGTTGATGGGTCCAGATC
>CAHJWT010000144.1 GCA_903643075.1 Sphingomonadaceae bacterium
ACCGCGTCGGGGCCGGCCCACGACAGCGACGTGACCGTGCTCGTCGCTCCCGCCGTCAGGTCGGTCACGCCGCCGAGGCCGACGAGCGGCACCGCGTAGAGGTCGCCACCGACCGAGCCGAAATCGCTCATCAGCCCGCCGATGAACAGCACCCATTTGCCGTCGGGGCTGACGCGCGGTGCGTTGACCTGCATCGCCGGCGCCGCGACCGGGCGCAGCCGGCCCGACGCGGCGTCGACCGCGACGAGCGTCGCCACCCACCAGTTGTTGTCGCCGTTGCCGTTGGCCACCGTCGCGACGAAGCCGCGGCCGTCGGGCGTCCAGCCATATTCGTAGACCCAAGTGTCGGCCGGCGAGACAAGGCGGAATGCGCCGCCGGACGCGTCGACGACGGCGATCCGCTGCTCGTCGTCGGCCTTGCCGACGACGCCGACCTGGGCGCGTCCGGCCTCGACCGCGCCGACGCTCTTGTGAGCGCCCTCGACGGCGAGGAAGGCGAGCCGGCGGCCGTCGAGCGACCAGCGCGGCGTCTGCGCGACGCCGTGGACCGTGGCGACGGTTCGCGTCGTGCCGCCGCCGGGGACGGCGACGACGATGCCCGCCGTGCCCGCCTTGGCGTCAGTCGCGACGAAGGCGAGGCTGCGTCCATCCGGCGACCACGCCGTCCCGGCATAGCCGCACGCCGGGCAGGGGTCGAGGCGCGCGACGATCGCGCCGCTCGTGGTATCGCGGATGACGACCGCGGCGTGGGTATCGGCGACGGCGGTGTCGGCAGCGGCGGCGCTGTCGGCGCTGGCGACGCGGGAGCCGTCGGGCGACAGCGCCAGTGCCTTGAACTGGGCGAGGGTCGCCGCGGGGACGGGCGCGGCGGCGAGAGCGGGGGCGGCGGCAAGCACCGCGAGGCCGGCGAGCAATCCCGTGATCGTGTCGCGCATCGAGTCGTTCATCCAGTCGCCGTCGCCGACCCGGAGTGTGGCGCAGATGACGCGCGGTTGCCAACGCCAATCCGCGGGTGTGGACAGCGCGGCGCGACACCCGCACAGGGATGGCGCTGCCGCCGAGGGAGGATGCGTCGATGGTCGAGCCGGCCGATGCCAAGGAGCTGATCGACGAGGCGATCGAGCGCGCCGAGGAGGAGCGCGACGGCGCCGCCGCCGCCGGCCACGCCGTCGAGAAGCGCTTCCGCGACCGCGTCGCGCTGCTGGTCGGCGTCTGCGCCGTCGTCCTCGCGGTGATCCACATGGCGGCGGCGGGCGCGGCGCGCGAGAGCCTGCTCCGCGGCATCGAGGCGTCGGACACGTTCAACTACATGCAGGCTAAGATCGTCCGCGAGGCGGTGGCGCGGGCGAGCGCGCAAGCGGGCACGATCGCTCCCGCCGATCGCGCCGCTTGGGCGGCAGAGGCGAAGCGGCTGCGCGGCCCCGACGCCAAGGGCCACGGCATCGGCCAGCTCGAGGCGACCGGCAGCCGCCAGCGCGCCGAGGGGCAGCACGCCGCGGCGGCGGTCGAGGGCTATGAGCTGGGCGAGACGGCGCTGCAGATGGCGATCGTACTGCTGTCGATCGCGCTCGTCGCGCGGTCGCGGGCGATCGTCGGCGGCGCGCTGCTCCTCGCCGGGCTCGGCACCGCGGCAGCGGTCGCGACCGTCCTCGGCGTCAGCCTCGGCTGACGCACGGCGGTCAGACGACCAGCCCGGCGCGACCGCCGCGGGCGGCGACGACCCGCCCGATCGCGTCGAACAACTCTTCCATCGCCACCGGCTTGAGCAGCAGCTCGTCGGCCCCGTGGGCGAGGCAGCGGCTGCGGAGGTCGACCGCGGCGTCGGCGGTGATGACGACGATCGGCAGGTTGTCCTTCGCGTCGCCGCGCGCGCGGATGCGGTCGATCGCCTCGAGCCCGTCCATGCCGGGCATCCGCAGGTCCATCAGGACGACGTCGAAGTCGTCGGCGTCGATCATCGCGAGCCCGGTCTCGGCGCTCGCCGCCTCGTCCATCGCGACGCCGGCGACCGACAGCATGTCGCGAACGACCCGGCGGTTGAGCGCATCGTCCTCGATGGCCAGGACTCGCATCGACCCTTTCCCGCTCCCGACCGGCGCTGCAACGGCAGCGTTACGGCAGATCGGCGGCGAATACTACGGGTGACGATGTCGCGCCGTCGGACAGGAGGTAGGAATGGGGCGGTATCCCGCGCAGCAGCGCGATCAGCTCATCGCTGCGCAGGGGCTTGGCGGCGACCGCGGCCACGCCCGCGCCGCGCCACGCGACAGCGCGGCCGGCGACCTCGTGCGGCACGAGCAGGACGAGCGGCGGACCCTCGGGGACGAGTGCGGCGACGACCTCGTCGGCGACGGTGGCTTCGGCCGACTCGGCGATGTCCAGAACGACGATGCCGACCGCGTTCGCCGCGGCGAAGGTGACGACGTCGTCGGGTGCGCAGACCTCGGTCCGGCCCAGCTCGGCTTCGACCACGGTGCGCAGGAAGCTCCGCCGGATCGGGTTGGCCGCGGCGACCAGTACGGCGGCGGCGGTGCGGGGACTTAAGCCATCGTCGACCGCGCCGGCGAGCCGGTACGGCAGCCGCAGAGTGAAGGTCGACCCGCCGCCCGGGGTGCTCGCGACGGTGATGTCGCCGCCGAGCACCCGGGCGAGGTGCCGCGAAATGGCGAGGCCGAGGCCCGTGCCGCCGAACTGCCGCGTCGTGCTGGTGTCGAGCTGGCGGAACGGCTCGAAGATCGTCTCGAAGGCGGCCGGCGGGATCCCGATCCCCGAGTCGGCGACCCGGATCGCGATCGTGGCGTTCGCGTCGCCGACCGGCACCCCGTCGCCGCCGGGCTCGACGCGGACGTCGACCGTCACCCCGCCGGCGCTGGTGAATTTGATCGCGTTCGACAGCAGGTTGAACACGACCTGGCGCAGCCGCGCCGCGTCGGTCAGCAACGGCGCGGCGACGCCGGTGATCGTCAGGTCGAGGTCGATCCCCTTCTCCTGCGCCTGGACCCGCCACAGCGAGACGATGTCCGCCATCATCGCCCGCAGGTCAGTCGCCGCCGAGTCGAGCCGCACCGCGCCCGAATCCATCTTGGCGAAGTCGAGGATGTCGTCGACCAGCGTCCGCATCGCCCGCCCCGCGGCGTCGACCAGCGCGACGCGGTCGCGGACGACGCCGCCGACCCCGCCGTCGGCAAGGATCACCTGGGTCATCCCGAGGATGCCGTTGAGCGGCGTGCGGATCTCGTGGCTCGTCGTCGCGAGGAACTGCGACTTGGCGGTCAGCGCATCGCCCAGATCAACGTTGGTCTGCGCCAGCCGCGTGTTCGCCGCCATGACCTCGTTGCGGTTGCGGCGGACCGAGCGCAGGTAGACGAACAGGAAGACGATCATGGTCGCGAGCAGCGCCAGCAGGCTGCTGAAGATCACCGTCGACTGGCGCGCGCGGAGCCGGGTCAGCGCCGCCTCGCGGCTGAGCCGCTCGGTCTTGAGCGTGGCGATGCGCGCGTTCTGGTTGGCGAAGTCGAAGCGCGCGGTCATCAGCGCGGCGTTGGTCGACGCCGCCAGCGTGCGGCCTTCTTCGTCCATGCGGCGATAGACCTCGAGGTGGTCGAGCGCACGGGCATTGTCGCCGACCGCCTTGTAAATGCGGTAGGCAGTCAGCTGGAGGGCGCTGTACGACTGGTCGCGCTGGGCGTTGGCCGCGCCAGCGAGCGCAAGACCGATGTCGTGCTGCGCCTCGTCGAGCTGATCCTGCGCCAGCTCGAGTTTCGCCTGAGTTCCAAGCAGCATCGGTCGCCAACTGGCAGCCGCAGGTCTGGCGGTCAGCGCCAATCCAGCGGCCAAGGCGTCATTGGCGGCGTGATAATCTTGGTCTTCGATGGCCAAGTCGCTGATGTTGGTCAGGATGCGGGCCATCAGCAGCGGACTTTGCAGCTTTTTCGCGAATGCCAGCGACCGCCGATAGGCGGCGGCCGCCTCGCTGAAGCGATGTAGGCTCTGATAGGCGTGGGCCGTATTGTTGCTCGCCGAGAGGCTGAGCGTCGGATCGTTCGCGACCAATTCCTCCGCCTGTTGGTAATAATAGAGGACACGGTCGTAATCTTGGGCATCGAGGTAGATCGAGCCGATGCTCTGCAGTGCCTTGGCTTCGCTCCGATCATCATGCTGCCGGACGAACATGTTATAGGCGAGCTGGAGATCGACGAGCGCATTCTGCGGCTGGCCGGCCTCGCGACGCAGACGCGCGCGGGACAGCAGCAGGTCGGCGTTCAGCCTGCTGCCGGGCGCGACCCGTTCGACGACCAGCAGCGCGTCATTGGTCAGAGGGGCGGCAGCGGCCATATCGTTGGTCCGATAAGCCCCCTCGCCTTCGATCCACTGGGCTGTCGCCGTGGCGAGATCGCGGGTGGCCGATCGCGGCCACGTCATCGCCTTCAGCCGGGCCGAACGCCCAAGCGCGCGAGCCTGTACCGGGTCGCCGAGCATCGCCGCCTTGGCGGCCGCGATGTCGCGGTCGAAATCGATTTGTGCGATCGAGGTGGGCGCAGCGAGCGCCGTTGGCGCGGCCATAATCGCGAGCGACGCGACGACAGCAAGATACGACCTATTCGCGCGACGTTGCGACATCGGCTGCTCCGGTCCCGCGTTCGCGCGCCGACCGCGTCCAGAAAGCGCGCGACGGCGTCAACGAAATATCGGTGTCGTTGAGCCGACGGAGGTGATCGCCGTCGGCAAGGAAGCGCTCGAGGTCGGCGTAACGGAGGGCCGGGCTGATGTAGAAGCCCTGCGCGACGTCGCAACCCATGACGCGGAGCAAAGCGAGCGTCGCCCGGCTCTCGACCCCTTCGGCGACGACGCGCAGCCCGATCGCGTGAGCTAGATCGATCGTCGACCGGACGATCAGCGGATCGCGGTTGCTGCTCGTCATGCCGCTGACGAACAGCTTGTCGATCTTGAGTTCGTCGGCCGGCAGCTCCTTCAGGTAGGCGAGCGACGAGTGGCCCGAGCCATAGTCGTCGATCGAAACCTTGATTCCCGCCGCGATCAACCGGTTGAGGTTCGCCGTCGCCGCGGGCGGGTTGGCGATGAATGCGGTTTCGGTGATCTCGAAGCCGATCGGTCCCACGGCCGACGTCGCCAGCGCACACGCGCGATCGATGAATGCGTTGTTGGCGAGCGATTTACCCGAGATGTTGACGTAGAAGCGCAACGACCCATGCCGTTCGTTCAGACATCGCTGGTCGTCGACGGCGCGATCGAGAATCCACAGCGACAGCGCATGGATCTGGCCGCTGTCCTCGGCGGTGGTGATGATCGTGCCGCGGTCGATTTCGCCAAGGGTCGGATGCTGCCAGCGAAGCAAGGTCTCGACGCCGTCGTAGCGGCCTTCGCGCAAGGCGAACTTCGGCTGGTAGACGACGTAGACCTCGCCGCTGGTCAGCGCGCGCGGCAGTTCGCCCTCCAGCAGGCGGCGGTGACGGCGCTGCCGTCGCCGTCGTGCCCACTCGCCGCCATCCTGACCAGGATGCGGCACGTAAGCCGCAAGCCACATCAGGATCCGGGTCAGGCTGGTCATCCCACCACAATAACGCCGTCAGTCCAGATACGAAATGCTTTCGGCTTTCTCTGCGACGACCGCCGATGTTAACAATGATTTACCGATAGCGACGCCGTAGATTCTTATTAATTTATGTATGACGCGCCGACATATAGACGCGAGTCATCGCGCGCCACCGAGAAGAAAGAACTTGCAGGCAACTAAAAAACGTGTAGGATTTGCCGTGTTAGAGGAACGGCAAGCAAGCAGGAGCATCGTGATGAGCTGGTTAGTAGGTCTTTTCCGTCCTCTTAGCTGGGACATCCCGCCCTGGGTGAAGTAGGACTATAATATTTGCGAGGCGCTGTAAAGCGCTTCGCACCGAAACGGATATAAATTTCCGGTGGCTGCCGCTGTAGTCACCGGACATTTTCCTTACTGTGCGTTTGTGTCGCGGTCGCCTGCACCGGCATCCGGCGGCAAGCGGCCATTGCGATCACGTCGGTGGCTGACCATTCTCTGCAAGCACCTCGCCGGCGAGATGGAGCGACCCAGTGACGAGCACCACCGGCGGCCGGCTCCGGTCGGCTCCGCGCGCGATCGCGGCGAAGGCATCGCCGACGCTGGCGGCGACCTCGCCCGGCAGGCCGGCCTCGCGCG
>CAHJWT010000145.1 GCA_903643075.1 Sphingomonadaceae bacterium
CCGCCAGCCCGCCCGCCGGCGCGGCAGCGGCCGCCGCGTCTCCCGCCGCTGCGTCGGTCTGGGCGATCCAGCCGGGGTCGACACTCCATTGGAAGACGACATGGTCGGGCGACGCGGTCGACGGCGGCTTCAACCGCTTCGACGGGACGATTGTTTTCGCCTCCGAAGCGCTCGACCGCTCGCATGTCGACCTGGCGATCGACCTCGCCTCGGTATTCAGCGGCGACGCGCAGCGCGACGAGACGCTGAAGAGCGCCGACTGGTTCGCCGTCGCCGCGAGCGCGACCGCGACCTACGCCGCGAGCAAGTTCAGGAAGGTTGGCCCCGACCGCTACGTCGCCGACGGGACGCTCCGCCTGAAGGGCGCGACGCTGCCGGTACCGGTCGCCTTCACCCTGACCATCGCCGGCGACACGGCGACGATGCACGGGACCGCAACGATCGACCGGACGCGGTTCAGCATCGGCGAGGGCGAGTTTGCCGCGACGACCGACATTCCCGCCGCCGTCGCGCTCGACATCGCGGTGACGGCAAAGCGTCGATGACGACCCCACGACAGCCGCCGTACGATGCGGCGACGGAGGCAAGACGATGACGACCGTAGCCGAACTTCAGCCGAGCTCGCGCCTGAAGATCAGCGAGACGATCCTCAAGACCGGACAGCTCGAGGCGATGAAAGCATGGTACACGACCGTCCTCGGCGTCGCGCCCTTCTTCGAGCATGCACCGGCGGCGGGGAATGCGGTCGGTGACTTCGGCGGCCAGACGCGCGCGTCGGATTTACGCATGTGCTTCTTCCGCCTGTCGCTCGACTACCCTTACGTCCAGTCGATCGGCCTGTTCGAGGAGCCGGGGACGGGGCCGGCGGCGAAAGGCGTCGCCGGACTCCATCATATGCAGTTGATGGCGGCCGGGCTCGACGAGCTGTGCGACAAGTATGACCAGCTCAAGGGCCATGGGATGCGGCCGCACCGCAGCACCGACCACGGGCCGTTCACCAGCTTCTATTATCGCGACCCCGACGGCAACAATGTCGAGATCACCGCGCAGAACTTCCCTTCGATGGCGGCGATGGCCGAGTTCATGGCGTCGGCCGAGTTCCGCGCCAACCCGTCGGGCGACGAGATCGACGCCGAGGATTACGTCGCCAACCGGCGGGCGCTGGCATGACGCCGTCGACCAATCCCGTGGCATTGTCCGCGCCCAACTGGCCGCGCGACGCGTGGTGGGTCGCCGCGACGACGGCGGAGGTCGGCGGCGCGCCGCTCCAGCGCTGGTTGCTCGAGCGGCCGGTCGTACTCTATCGTGGCGCCAGCGGGCAGGTCGTCGCGCTCGACGACCGCTGCCCGCACCGCTGGGCTCCGCTGTCGCTCGGCGCAGTCCACGGCGATGACATCGCCTGCGCCTATCACGGCTTCCGCTTCGGCCCCGACGGCCGCTGCACGCGGGTGCCGACGCAGGCGGCGGTGCCGGGCGTGGCGCGGGTCACGAGCTATCCCGTCGTGGAGGCGGGTCCCTTCGTCTGGGTGTGGACCGGCGATCCGGCGCTGGCCGCCGCCGCGCTGCCGCCACCAAAACTCGGCTGGGCGGTCGACCCGTCGCGGGTGACGGCAGCGGGAGCGATGACGGTCGCGTGCAACTATCTCGCGCTCAAGGAGAACGTCCTCGACCTCAGCCATTTCGCCTTCGTTCACGCGAACACGCTGGCGGTGACCGACTGGGACCGCCCGCCAACGGTCGAAAAGACCGCCGACGAAGTGACCTACCACCAGCATTATGCCGCCGCGCCGTTGCCGGCGCACTACGGCATCCCGACCGGCATCGGCACCGAGCGGCCGGTCGATCGGCACGCATGGGGAAGCTATGTCGGGCCGGGGCTGCAGACCGCCGGGGTCGACATCCGCGACGGCGAGAACGCCTTCGCTCTCCGCATCTGCCATGCGACGACGCCGATCGACGCCGGCACGTGCCTTTACTGGTGGGTGTTCTCCCAAGACTACGGCCACGGCGAGGGCGCGGTCGTCGCCTTGACGGCACGGATCACCGCCGCCTTCCTCGAAGACAAGGCGATCCTCGAGGCGACCGAGGCGATGGTCCGCCGCGATGCGCGTGGACGCGACTACATCGACCTCTCGGTCGCGTGCGACCACGCCGGTATCGAGGCGCGCCGCCGCGTCGCCAGGCTCGTCGCCGCCGAGGCTCCCGCGTCGCGCGCCGCCTAGCTGCCGAACCCGGCGTCGAGCGGGTGCCCGTCCGCCCCCGCCAGCCACGCCGCGCCGCGGGCGTAGAGTGCGTCGAGTTCGGGCCCGATCCGGCCGGGCATGTCGGTCTTGACCGTCATTCCGCTCTCCGTCTGTAGGTAGGCCAAGTGACGGAAGCCGTCGGGGAAGGCGGCGAGCTTGGTCATGTCGGCCTTGACCACCTCGCCCGAAACGACTGGATCCCAGCGATCGCGCTCGTAGATCGGCTGGCGGAGGACGATGCCCCAGCGGCCGTCGCGGCACGCGAAGAAGTCGTAGAAGCGGCCGATGGCGACGACGTCGACCACGACGCCATGGACCGGCGCGCGCTGGCTGATCGTCATCTTGGTCTGGGCGATGGCACGATCGGGGTCGCTGCCGAAGTTGACCGCGCTGCCGCCAAGGAAGTGCTGCGCGAAGATGCCGCGCTCCCAGTTGGTCTTCGATCCCGCGACGAACTCCGCTGCCGACGACTGCTTCCACGTCGCCGACATCACGCCGTCGGCGTGGAACAGCGGCAGCAGCTCGTCCCACTGTGCGCTGTCGCGGCGGACGACCCACTGATCGACGACATCGCGGATCGCCTCGCGGTCGGCGGCACGGTCGGCGGCGCTGCGGTCAGTTGTGCCCCAGCCGGCAACGGTGGTCTCGGTCATCGGTCGGCCCCTGTCGCGAAATCCGGCGCGGCGATAGCAACTATGCGCATGGGCGGCAAATCGTATATGATCGCGCGAACGATCGCTTGGGGAACCCGATGACCGACCTGCCGCGCCTGATCGCGACTGAGGAAGCGTTCGCGCCGCGCGAGTATATCGACGCCTTCCTCGACCTGACCAAGTCGGTCGACACCGCGACGTCGCGCTACCTCGCGATCTACTACCGCCAGGCCGAGGCGGTGCGCCAGCTGACCGACCTCGACTACCGCATCGCCGAGATGGACGCACACGGCGTCGACCTGCACCTGATCGGCATCACCGGCCCCGGTGTCCAGGCGTTCGACGCGGCGCGCGGCACCGAACTGGCGACGATTGCCAACGACACGCTCGCCGCCGCGATCGGCCGCCACCCCACCCGCTTCGCCGGCCTCGCCGCGGTCGCGCCGCAGGACCCGGCGGCGGCGGCGCGGGAGGTCGATCGCGCGCTGGGGTCGCTCGGGCTGAACGGCGTCATCATCAACTCGCATACCCACGGCGAGTATCTCGACGACCCTAAATTCTGGCCGATCTTCGAGGCCGCGGTCGCGCGCGACGCCGCGGTCTACCTCCACCCGACCTTCCCGTCGGACGCGATGATCGAGCCCTACTCCAAATACGGCATGATGGGGGCGTTGTGGGGCTTCGGGGCCGACACCTCGCTCCACGCGGTGCGGATGATCCTCGGCGGGGTGTTCGACGCCTTCCCGACGCTCAAGGTCGTCCTCGGCCATCTCGGCGAGGCGATCCCGTTCTGGCTCGACCGGCTCGACAACCGCCACGCCAACATCGTCCGCCGCGGCGGGCTGGGGCCGCTCGGCATGAAGCAGCTGGCCAAATCCCCCAGCGCCTACTTCCGCGACAACTTCTGGATCACGACGAGCGGGATGATGAGCGACCCGCCGCTGCGTTTCTGCCTCGACCGCTGTGGCGATGACCGGGTCCTGTTCGCGATCGACTATCCCTACGAACAGACGGCCGAGGCGGTCGCGTTCATCCGCGCCGCGCCGCTCGACCGCGCGACGATGGACCGGGTGACGCACGCCAACGCCGAGGCGTTGTTCCGTATCGCGCCGCTGGCCTTGCGGCGCGCGGCCGTTCAGGGTGTATGACGCAGGCCGGCGCGGCCGGGCGCGGAAGGTGAGGACCCCGTGGACGAGGTGATCGACGACACGCCGCGAACCGACGAGCGGTCGGGGACGTGGTCGGAGCACGCCTTCGCCGCGCTCCGCCGCGACATCCTGTCGGGGCGGCTGCGGCCGGGGAGTCGGCTGCGCATCGAGCAGCTGCGCGGCGTCTACGGCGTCGGTTCGACCCCGCTGCGCGAAGCCCTCTCACGCCTCTCGAGTGAGGGCCTCGTGACGATCGAGCAGCTCAAGGGCTTCCGCGTCGCTCACGTCAGCCGCCGCGAGCTCGAGGAACTGTGCGACATGCGCGTCCTGATCGAGGGCGAGGCGCTGCGCCGCTCGGCGCGCTTCGGTGACCGCGCGTGGGAGGGGCAGATCGTCGCGGCCTTCTACCACCTCGACCGTCTCGAGCAGGCACTCGCTCGCGGCGAGATGCCCGACGCCGACGAGTGGGAGGAGCGCAACCGCGACTTCCACAATGCGCTGGTCGCGGGGGCCGATTCGGCATGGCTGCTCAAGCTCCGCGGCCAGCTGTGGGACCATTTCGAGCGGTATCGCCGCTACAGCCGCAACGCGCTGCCCGACGCGCCGGCGCGCGACGTCGCGCACGAGCACCGCGAGATGATGGAGGCGGCGCTCGAACGGCGCGGCGACGATCTCGCCGGGATGATGGCGGCGCACATCAACGGCGTCCTCGACCTCCTGCGCGACGGCTTCCGCGGCGCCGAGGCGGGGCGGCCGGGCAGGGCGATCGGCCGCGACCGGGTGGGCAACCCGCTGATCGAGCTGGATGGGGGGTAAGGGACAATCGCCGACGATGGTTCGTTGAGTTGGTTGTCTCATCACTCCAAGGCGAGGGTCATGCTGGCGAACGCCAGCATCCACGGTTGTGCCAGCGGGTCGAGCCTGCACTCTCGCCCGAACATGGATGCTGGCGTCCGCCAGCATGACATGTATCGGGAGAGGAAGATCGATCGACGAACTTCTTGATCATCGACGATTTGCCGTTATGATCGTCGTCGACGGACGGCCGCGTCGACGGCGGCCGTCGTTTGGGGAAGCATCGTCGCCATGCCTTCGTCGGCCGAACCTGCGGTCTTCATGGTCCAGTGCTGGCAGGTCGCGGCTTTCGCGCGCGAGGTCGGGCGATCGCTCATGCGGCGAACGCTCGCCGGCCAGCCGGTCGTCCTGTACCGGACGCTCGCCGGCGCGACGGTGGCGATGGCCGACCGCTGTCCTCACCGCTACGTCCCGCTGTCGCTCGGCCGGCTCGACGGCGACGTCGTCGAGTGCGGCTACCACGGCCTCCGCTTCGCCGCGTCGGGCAAGTGCGTCGCGATCCCCGGGCAGGCAGCCGTCCCCGCGCGGGTCGGGGTCCGCGTCTTCCCGACGGTGGAGCAGCACGGCCTCGTCTGGATCTGGCTCGGTGACGCGACCCGCGCCGATCCCGCGCTCGTCCCCGACTGCCACTGGCTGGACGACACCGGCTGGGCGGCGGCCGAGGGCTATCACCACATCGCCGCGAACTACCGCCTGCTGGTCGACAACCTCCTCGACCTCAGCCACGAGACCTTCGTCCATCCCGAGACGATCGGCAACGACGCGGTCGCCGCGTCGCCGATCACCGTCACCCGCGACGCCGACGGCGCGGTCCGCGCCCACCGCGACATGCGTGGCTGCGCGCCGCCGCCGCAGTTCGTCGCGCTGGCCGGTTTCACCGGGCCGATCGACCGCTGGCACACGACGATCTACACCCCGCCGGGGCGCTGCGTCATCGAGGTCGGCGCGGTCCCGGCCGGGTCGAACGACCGGATGCGCGGCTTCGAGGCGCGCATCCTCAACCTGATCACGCCCGAGACCGAGTGGTCGAGCCACTATTTCTGGGCGCACGCGCGCAGCCTGCGCCTGGACGACGCGGCGCTGACCGACACCATCCGCCGGTCGGTGCTCGAGACCTTCGACCAGGACAAGGTTGTCCTCGAGGCGCAGCAGCGCGAGGCGGAAGCGGTCGGCTCGCTCGATCCGGGCCTCGTCCTCGGCATCGACGCGGGGCCTGTCCGCGGCCGCCGCGCGCTCGCCGCCGCGCTCGCC
>CAHJWT010000146.1 GCA_903643075.1 Sphingomonadaceae bacterium
CTGCTCCGCCCCGACCGCGGGCTGGCGCTGCCGGCGACGGCGCTGCCGTGGCGCTGGCTGACCCGCGCCGACGGCTGGTCCGACGACCCGGCCGATCCCGACTACAACCGCTTCGTCCGCCACCCGCACGCGTTTTCGGCCGAGCGCCTGTGGCGCGACGACGGGCTGTACGACGTGATCGTCGTCCTCGGCTGGAACGACGATCCCGCGGTCCCCGGCCGCGGCAGCGCGATCTTCCTCCACTGCACCGACCCGGCCCACCCGGTCACCGCCGGCTGCGTCGCGGTCGACCGCGCCGCGCTCGTCGCGCTGCTGCCGTGGCTGACGCCGAACGACGCGGTCGACGTCGCATGACGTGGCAACGCTGGCTGTTCGTCGCCGTCATGCTGTTCACCCTCGCCGCCGCGCTGCTGCCCAACGTCGACGCCCCCGACCTCGGCCGCGGCGACAAGGTCAACCACATCGCCGCCTTCGCGACCCTCGCCGTCCTCGCCGCGTGGGCGTGGCCCCGCGTGCGGGCGTGGCGGATCGCAGTCGCGCTGTCGGCGCTCGGTGCGGCGATCGAGGGGCTGCAGGCGCTGCCGATCATCGCCCGCGACGCCGAATGGGCCGACTGGGAGGCCGACACCGCCGCCGTGGTGGTCGCGCTGGTGATCGTCGCCGGCGTCCGCCAGGCTATCGCGTCCGCGCGGTGAGGAGCGCGTCGAGCCGCGCCGGGCCCGAGCCGGCGCGCTCGAGGTGCGGGTAGCGCAGTCCGCCGGTCCACGCGAGGCGGACCACCCGGAATCGGTCGGCGACGCGGACGATGAGGTCGACCGGCGTGCCCGCGGCGGTCGCCGCCACAGCACGCTTGAGCGCCTCGCCGCCGAAGGCGTCGCCGTCGACCGCGACGATCGTCGCGCCGACCGTCACGCCGGCGCGGAACGCCGGCCCGCCCCACATCACCTGGCTGACGACGCCGTCGTCGCCCACGGTCAGCCCGAGCGAGTAATCGAGATCGGTCTGCTTGCTGGCGCGATCGCCGTCTTTCGCGAGGTCGCTGATCTTGTCGGTATAGACCAGCCGGTAGCCGCCGCGGGTGATCCCGTCGAGCGGCGCGCCCGGGCCGTGGCCGGCCAGCCGGTCGTTCAAGAATTTGGCCCAGTCGTACGGCTCGACCGCGTTCAGCGCGGCGACGACGTCGGCGAAGGTATAGCTGAGCTCGGTCCAGCGGCCGTCATCGACCCCGAAGAAGCGCGCGGCGAAGTCGTCGAGACTGCGCTTGCCGCCCGACCGCTCGCGGATCAGCGTGTCGGCGTCGAGCCAGACGAGCAGCCCCTCGCGGTAATAGTCCTCGCTGCGCTGCCAGTCGCGCCACGGCTCGGGGGCGCGTTCGGCGGTGATCGGATCGTTGGTCGTGTCGATCAGCGGCTTCCACGCCCGCCCCGCCACCGCGTCGTAATAGGCGGCGGTCCCGGCGAGCGAGTCGCGCGCCTGCTGCATCGTCCACAGGCCGGACCGCGCGCCGAGGACGACCCCCCAATACTGCGTCTGCCCCTCGTAGACCCACAGCAGCGAGTTGCGCATCGGCACGTTGAAGTTCGGCGTCCACGAATCGGCCCCGCGGCGGAACTTGCCGTTCCAGCTGTGGGTGAACTCGTGCGGCAGGAGGTTGTGCGCGTTCGCCGACTTGTCCCATTCGGTGAAGTAGCCGGGGATCGACCCGTCCTCGCTCGACCGGTGGTGCTCGAGCCCGATCCGGCCCTGGCTGTCGCTGAGCGCGAGGAGGAAGTCATAGTGGTCGAAGTGCTTCGACGCGAACAGCGTCGACGCCTCGCGGACCAGCTTGGCGTGCTTCGTGAGTTGGTCGTCGGTCGCGGCGAGAAGGTCGGGGCGGTCGGCGACGATGTTGAGCGTCACCGGCCGGCTCGACGTGTCGAGCGGCACGCGGCGGACGTAGCGCCCGGCGAAGATCGGCGAATCGACGAGCGTCTCGAACGGCACCGTTTCGTAGCGGACTTCCCCGGCCGGGGCACCGGCGACGGGGCGCAGCGCGGTCGCCGCCTGCCAGCCGTCGGGGAACTTGACCGTCGCCGCCACCGGAATGTCGCGGGTGAAATAGCCGGCCGGGTACAGCGTCGTCTGGTCGAACTGGAGGTTGAGCATCGCCTGAGTCATCTGCACCCGGCCCTGATTTGCGGCGGTCGGCGAGACGAACGCGAAGTCGAGGTCGATGCTTGGCGTCCCCGCCGGCACGTCGACGTGGAAGGCGAAGACGTCGACCGGATCGCGCGTCCAGTCGAGCCGCGCCGCGCCGGCGTGGATCACCAGCCCGGCGAGCTTGTCGATCGGCCCGTGCGGCGAATGCTTGCCCGGCAGCCACTGCGGATAGAGCAGCGTCAGTGGCCCGGGGCCGGCGACGGGGATCGTCTCGTGGACGGCGAAGATGCGCCGGTCGAGGTCGGTCGCATCGACGTGGAGGAGGATCGCCCCGGGATAGGGCCGGTCGACCGGCGCGGCGGTGGCCGGCGGGAAGGGGACCGGCTGCGGCTGCGGCGACTGGGCCAGCGCGGGGGCGGCGAGGAGAACGGCGAGGGCGGCGCTAGCCAAGTGCATTGACGATCCTCATCCACGAACCACACACACGAATTGTCATCCCGGCGAAGGCCGGGACCCATGACCTCGGAGGTTCGAATTCATGGGTCCCGGCCTGCGCCGGGATGACACCGATGAGCAGCAGGTGCGTTCAGTTCGTCCCCGCGACCGGCACCGGGAAGCCCTTCGCCCGCAGATAGGCGTCGACCTTCGGGTCGCGGCCGCGGAAGGCGCGATAGGCGGACGCCGGGTCGACGGTGTTGCCGACCGACAGGACCGTCGCATAATAGCGCCTCGCCACCGCCGGGTCGTACGGTCCGCCGGCCTCGGTGAACGCCTCGAACGCGTCGTAGTCGAGCACGGCGGCCCACAGGTAGCCATAATAGCCCGCCGAATAGCCGTCGCCCGAGAAGACGTGGCCGAACTGCGGGATGCGGTGGCGCATGACGATCTCGGCCGGCATCCCCAGGTCGGCGAGCGCCTTCGTCTCGAACGCCTTGGGGTCGATCGGCGTCGCGCCGGCGAGGTGGAGCTCGAGATCGATGATCGCCGACGCCTGCGCCTCGACGACGCCGAACGCGGCGTTGAACGTCTCGGCGCGCTTGATCTTGGCGATCAGCTCGGGCGGCAACGGCTCTCCTCGCGCATTGACGAGGAACTTCTGCACTTCGGGGGTGGTGAACCAGTTCTCGTTCAATTGGCTGGGGAACTCGACGAAGTCGCGCAGCGTGTTCGTCCCCGACAGCGTCGGATAGGCGACGTGCGACGCCAACCCGTTGAGCGCGTGGCCGAACTCGTGGAACATCGTCCGCGCGTCGTCGAAGCTGATCGTCGTCGGCTCGCCGTTGGTGCCGCGGATGAAGTTGGCGTTGTTCGACACGATCGTCGGGACGTCGCCGTCATAGGTCGACTGCTCGCGGTAGGCGTTCATCCACGCGCCGCTGTTCTTGCCGGCACGCGCATAGGGGTCGAAGTACCACAGGCCGACGTGCTTGCCGTCGCGCTTGACCTCGTAGACGGTCACGTCGGACTGGAAGACCGGCAGGCCTTCGACCTTGGCGAAGGTGAAGCCGTAGACGCGGTTCGCCGCGTAGAACATCGCCTCGCGGACGTGGTCGAGCTGGAGGTACGGCTTCACCTCGTTCAAATCGAGGTCGTACTTCGCCTTGCGGACCTTCTCGGCATAGTAGCGGTAGTCCCACGGCGCGATCCTGAACCCGCCGTGCGCCTGGTCGACCACCGCCTGCATCACCGCGACGTCGGCGTGGACCTGCGCCACCGCCGGCTTCCACGCGGCGAGCTCGAGCGCCATCGCCGTCTCGGGGGTCTTGGCCATGCGGTCGGCGAGGACCCAGTGGGCGAAGGTCGGATAGCCGATCAGCTTGGCGTTGGCGGCGCGGAGCGCGAGGATCTGCGTGACGTTCGCGTTGTTGTCGGTTGCGCCGCCGTTGTCGCCGCGCATGGTCCACATGCGGAAGCCCCTCTCGCGGCTCGCCCGGTCGTCGGCGTAGGTGAGGAACGGCTCCATCGCCGAACGCGTGTTGGCGATCAGCCACTTGCCCGGCTGGCCGCGCTTGACCCCCTCCGCTGCCGCCGCGTCAACCTGCGCCTTGCTCAGCCCCTTGAGCTGGTCGGCCCGGTCGAGGGTCAGGACATAGCTCTCCTCGTCGGCGAGTTCGTTCTGCGCGAACTTGGCATAGAGAACGGCGAGCTTCTCGTTGTTCGCGGCGAACGTCGCCTTGTCGGCGGGCGACAATTTGGCGCCCTGCTGGACGAAGCGCCGCCAGTAGACCCAGACGAGGCGCTGCTGCTCGGGGGTCAGCGTCGCCTTGGCCGGCGAATTATAGACCGCGTCGACGCGGGCGAAGAGCTTGGGGTTCTGCGTGAGGCTGTCGCCGAACGCCGACAGCTTGGGGGCCATCTCGGTCTCGATCGCGGCGACATCGGGAGTCTTGAGGTTCGACGACCAGATGCCGAAGACGATGTTCTGGACGCGGGTCAGCGTCGCCCCGGCCTTTTCCAGCGCGACGATCGTGTTGGCGAACGTCGGCGGCGCGGGGTTGTCGGCGATCGCGTCGATCTCGGCGCGCTCCTCGGCCATCCCCGCCTCGAGCGCGGGCTTGAAGTCGGCGACGCGGTAGGCGGCGAAGTTGGGCTCGCCGCCGTAGGGGCCAGTCCATTCGGCGGCGACGGGGTTGACCGGCGCGGCGGCGAGCGGCGCGGCGAAGAAGGCGACGGCGCACGCACCGGCCAGAAGGATCGGCTTCATCGATAACTCCCCAGAGAAGGCGGCGGACTACCACCCTTGTCATCCCCGCGAAAGCGGGGGCCCATGACCTCGCTTTCGCGGGGATGACAGACGGACGGTCGGCGAGCTACTCCCGCGCGCCGAACAGCGCCGTGCCGACGCGGACGCACGTCGCGCCGAGCATCACCGCCGTCTCGAAATCGCCGGACATGCCCATGCTCAGCCCGGCGAGGCCGTGCTCGCGCGCCAGCTTGGCGAGGAGGGCGAAGAACGGCGCGGGCTCGATGCCGTCGGGCGGTACCGCCATCAGCCCGGCGACCGGCAGCGCGGCGGCGCGTCCGAGCAACGCGGCGAGGTCGCCGAGCGCGACGCCGCCCTTCTGCGGCTCGTCGCCGATGTTGACCTGGACATAGCAGTCGGGTCGACGCCCGGTCGCGGCCATCGCGGCGCCGAGCGCGTCAACCAGCGACGGCCGGTCGACGCTGTGGATCACGTCGAACAGCACGACCGCGTCGCGCGCCTTGTTCGACTGGAGCTGGCCGACGAGGTGAAGGCGGACGCCGGGGAAGTCGGCGGCCAACCCCGGCCACTTCGCCGCCGCCTCGTGGACGCGGTTCTCGCCGAAGCTCCGCTGCCCGGCGGCGAGAAGGGGGCGGACCGCCTCGGCGGGGTGGGTCTTGCTGACCGCGACCAGCTCGACCCCGGCGGGATCGCGGCCGGCGGTACGCGCGGCGCGCGCGATCGCGACGTGGGCGGCGGCGAGGCGGTCGGCTGGGGTGGTCGGAAGGGATTCAGCTATCATCTATCACTGTCATCCCGGCGCAGGCCGGGATCCATGACCTCAAACCTTCGAGTTGACGGATCCCGGCATTCGCCGGGATGACAATGCCGATCGGGCAGGCTGCCCGACGACTAGAACGTGAACGCTGTCCCCAGATACACCGCCTGGTCGCGGCGCAGCGGGTCGGTCGGGCTGAGCGTCGTCTTGACCTTGACCCCGCCGGTCACCGACAGCTGCGGCGTCAGCAGGTAGGCCCCGCCGACCTCGAGCGAATAGCGGCGGTCGATCTGCGACGGCGTCGCCGCGGCGAGCGGGTTGAGGAGCAGCGCCGGCCCTTCCTCGGCCGCGACCTGAAGGCTCGTCTTCCAGCTCGCGCCGCGATAGCTGACGCCGGCGTCGAGCGCCTCGCGGTGGGGGGCGGCGGCGAGCGACAGCGCCGTCGGCAGGCTGCCGGCGGTATCGGCGCGGGCATAGCCGCCCGACACCGCGAAGTTGCGCCAGCCGACGGCGAGATCGACGTTGTACGCCG
>CAHJWT010000147.1 GCA_903643075.1 Sphingomonadaceae bacterium
GCCGGCCCGCTGGTCGGCGCGCTGGGGCTCGGCTGCAACGGCATGTCGTCGGTACCGCCGCGCGACGACGCCGAGGCGGTGGCGACGATCCACGCCGCGCTCGACGCCGGGGTGACGCTGCTCGACACCGCCGACTTCTACGGCATGGGCCATAACGAAGCGGTGATCGGCCGCGCGATCCGCGACCGCCGCGACACCGCAGTCCTCAGCGTCAAGACCGGCGCGCTGTTCGACGCCGGCGGTCGCTTCCTCGGGCTCGACGGCCGGCCGGCGTCGGTCAAGGCGTACGCCGCGTGGTCGCTGCAACGCCTCGGCGTCGACCATATCGACCTCTACCACGTCGGTCGCGCCGATCCCGCCGTTCCCTACGAGGAGACGATCGGCGCGATCGCCGACCTGATCGGCGAGGGCAAGGTCCGTTGGCTTGGCGTGTCGGAGGTCGGAGCCGACCTCCTTCGTCGCGCCCATGCCGTCCATCCGGTCGCCGCGATCGAGATCGAGTATTCGCTCGCCTGTCGCTTCATCGAGGACGAAATCCTGCCCGCCGCGCGCGACATCGGCGCGGCGGTCGTCGCTTACCGCGTCCTCGCCGACGGCCTGCTCAGCGGTGCGATCACCGCGGCAACGCCCACCGGGCACCTGACGCCGTCGCGGGCGCAGGGCGACGACCTCGCGCACAACCTCGGCATCGTCGCGACGCTGACCGGCGTGGCGGCGGCGAAGGGGTGTACTCCGGCGCAGCTCGCGGTGGCGTGGCTGCTGACCCGCGGTGACGACATCGTCCCGCTCGCCGGCGTGCGCAACCGCGCCCGGCTGGCCGAGAACCTCGCCGCATTCGACGTGACGTTCGCGGCCGACGAGTTGGCGACGCTCGACGCGGCCTTCGCCCCCGGGGCGATCCACGGCGAACGCTATCCGGCCTTCGTCCTCAGATACGCGGCGCGCTGACCTATTGCGGCCGTGCCTTGAGGTGGTCGATCCACGCCGCCGCCGCCGCGCCGATCGTCTCGTCGGGATGCGTGGCGCATTCGGCGTGCATGAACGCTTTCATGTCTTCGGGCTTCAGCCCCTTGCCGACGTCGTAGCCGGGCGGCGAAACGTACAGGTTGTACGCCGACATGACACCGGCGACGAAGAAGCGGTTGGCCATGTAGTCGTGGTCGTCGGACTTGGCCTCGGCCGCGCTCCAGTCGCTGCATAGCTTGTGGCCGGGGCCGTAGGTTACCGCGCCGGACGTCTGCGCGGCGACGGCAGCGGGCAGGGTGAGCGCGGCGAGGGCAACGGCGATCCGCATGGTCCTATTCCTTCGACGCGCCGGCGAGCCGGTCAGAATTTGACGAAGCCTTCCTCGAGCGGCTTCTGCTCGGCGACGCCGCTCGCGCTCTCGAAGCACGACTGGTCGTCGAGCATGTCCCACTTCCTGTCGGTCTTGCGCGCCCAGATGTTGGTCGTCGTCACCGGCTCGGTGAACGCCTCGTCGTCGTACATCGTGAGATGGTTGTGGATGACGTCGGGCGCGACCTTCTGCAGCGTCCATTCGAGGCGGAGCTTGCCGCTGTGGGGGTCGCGGCGGCCGTCGATCGGCGTCGTCGGCATGATCCCGATGGTCTCGACGAACAGCGTGTCGCCGACCCAGTGGCCGATCGAATGGCCGTTGTAGGTCGGCTTAAGGTCCTTCGGGTGTTCACGGCCGTCGGTCCAGATGACGATCGGGAAGGTGCCGAAGGTGAGGATCGTCACCGCGCCCGCCGTCTGGATGATCTCATCGGGATAGTTCTTGTTGGTCAGCATTACCGGCAAGCCAAACGGCAGGCACCGCGAGCTGATGTCGCCGAGGGCGCGCCCGGTCTTGGCGGCGGCAAGGCGTTCCTCCTCGATCTTCCGGTACGCCGGGGTGTACGGCAGTGGCCACGGCGTCAGGTAGAGCGGCGGACGGCCATCGGCGGTCTTGCCCGAATTGTTCGCCGGTCCCTGGCCGGGCACCGCCATCGACGTGCCGAGCCACAGGCCGGAGATGTCGGGCACCTTGGGGTCGCCGTAGAACGAGACGCCGGCGGGGGGCCAGCGGACGTCGTCGGCGGTCGCCGCGGTCGCACCGGCGGCGAGGACGGCGACGGCGAGGAGCAGGTGCGGACGCATCATCGTCTCCCGTCGGCTCAGTGGACGTAGCGGTCGGGGTGATAATCGGTCTTCGGTGTGCACAGCCACTCGCGCGGCTCCCACGCCGGATCGGCATAGCGCTTGTAGGTGACGGTGGTCATCATCGGCGCGGAATAGGCGGTCGGGTCGGTGAGCGTGACCGCAACGGTCATCGTGTCGGCGTCGACGCGGTGATAGCGCTCGGCGATGACGAGGTCGTCGCTGTGCGGCACGCCCGTAGCGTCGACCGGCTGGTCGCGGATGCCGCGCAGCTCGGTGACGAGGTCCTTGCCCTGATAGCGGCCCATGGCGTTACCGTTCGAGAAGCTTTCGAGGTTGCGCGCCGCCGGGAACGGCCGGCCGTCGAGCCAGATGCGGCGGTTGGGGACGCCGTCGCGGTAGACGACGACGCGGCCGGGCGTCTGGATCACCAGCATCGGCGTCGTCATGCCGGTAACAACCCGCGGCATCCCGCCGGGCTGGCACGTCGGCACGGGGTCGTCGGTCCGCTTGGCCGGGTCGGCGATGCGCTTGGCGTAGGTCGCCACGTACTTACCCTTGAGCGGCGCTGGCCACGGCAGCCAGCCTTCCTTGCTCGCCGACGTCGACGGGGTGTCGACGCGGACCCAGACGCCGCTGAGGTCGGGAGCCTTGGGGTCGCCGTACCAGCTCAGTTTCTCGGGCGGGAGGACCTGCGCCGCACCGGCCACCGCCGCGAGCGCGACCGTTGCCGCCGCCATTCCCGAAATCAACCAGCCGGCCATCGCACTCCCCAATCGTCGACGATCGAGATGATCCTCTACTGCCGTCGGTCGCGCCACGCCAGCTAGAAGTGGACCCCGACGGTGCCGCCGAAGGTCCGCGGCGGTCCGGGCACGACGACGAAGTTGTTCGAGATCTGGCCGGCGGCGTAGGTGTACTCGTTGCCGAGGTTCTTGACCCATAGGCTGACGTCGAGGAACTTGTTCGGCCCGGTCCAGCCGAGCGACAGGTCGACGATGTGGTGCGGCGGATCGATCACGCTGTCGTCGTTCGTCTTCGACGTGCTCGACGTATAATGGTCGTTGGCGCTGAACGACAGCCAGCCGAAGGGCATCTCATAGGTGTACGAGAAGCTGAGCGACGCCGAGAACTCGGGCGCGTTCTGCGGCGTGAACCCGGCAAGGTTGAACGGGGTCGTGTTGACCACCGTGCCGACGACGGTGCCGTTCGGCAGGACGCGATTGGGCCCCTGCGTCACCCGTGTCGCGCCGGGATAGTCGGTATAGCGCGCGATCAGGTGCTCGAGCGTCCCGTTGATCGTCAGGCCGCGGAACGGCACGATCGCGAAATCGGCGTCGATGCCGTCGACGCGCTCGCTCGCCGCGTTCTGCAACAGCGCATTGCCCGGCGGGGCCGGCGGCGCGATCGAGCGGGCCTGGACGTCCTTGTAGGTGTAGTGGAAGTACGACGCGTTGAGCCGCAGCCGCCGATCGAACAGCTCCGACTTGAACCCGCCCTCGGTCGCGTAGAGCAGCTCGGGCCGGACCGGCGCGTTGCTGAACAGGTTGCCGTTGTACGCTCCCGACTTGAAGCCCAGGTTATGCGAGGCATACAGATGGATGCTGTCGGTCAGGTCCTGCTGGACGACGAAGCGGTAGGTCAGACGCTCGAAGTTTAGCGTCGTCGGGATGCCCGGCTGGACGACGCCGCCGGCGATGAAGGTCGCTCCCGGAAAGATCGCGGTGGTCGGTGGCAGCGCGGCGAGCGAATTGGAGAAACCGGGGATCGGCGAGGCGAGGCCGGTCAGCCCCTTGTCCTCGTTGGTGTACCTGAGGCCGACGGTCAGCAGCGTCGACTTGAAGAAGCGGTAGGTGCCGTCGCCGTAGACCGACACCGACCGCGTCGTCGGATAGCCGTCGGTCCGCGTCGGCGACGGCGGCAGGCAGACGCCGCTCGGAGGGCAATAGGGGATCGTGTCGAGCCTGAGCTCGGTGTTGTCGTGATAGTAGAAGCCGCCGACGACCCAGTCGAAGCGCGAACTGCCCTTGCGCGAGGTCAGCTGCAGCTCCTGGCTGAAGGTCTTGTTCTTTTCGTAGAAGATGTTGTTCGATGCGGTCAGCACCGGGCTGCCGCCGGTGAAGGCGATCAGCGCATGGCTGGTCTGATAGCCGGTGATGCTCGACAGCGTGGCGAAGCCGAAGTCGTGCTCGGCTTTCAGCGACCCGATGTAGATGTTGGTCGGCCCCGACGGGATGAAATTCGACGCGACGCGGTAGCGACCGAGGAACGGCGTCCCGTCGGAGCCGATCGTGCCCGGCTCGACCTGGTAGGCCGAGCCGATGTCGCGGTTGTTGTAGTCGTAGATGAAACTGCCGGTCACCGTCGTCCGCGGCTCGGGATGCCACTTGAGCTTCGCCTCGATGCCCGTCTCGTCGCTGCGCTGGACGTCGTTGCCCAGTACGATGTTGCGGCTCCACCCGTCGCTCTGCTTCGCGTGATAGACGGCGACATTGGCGGCGAGCGTGTCGGTGATCGGCGTCGTTGCGTAGACGTTGGTCTGGACCGTGTTGTAGTTGGCGTAGCCGACCGAGGCGTCGAGGTGGCGCTCGTTCGGGTTCGGGTCGCGGGTGATGACCGAGATCAGGCCGCCGGTGACGTTGCGGCCGTAGAGCGTGCCCTGCGGACCCTTGAGCACCTCGATCCGATCGATGTTGTTGAACGACAGGATGCCGACCGCCGGATTGGCGAGATAGAGGCCGTCGACATAGACCGCGACCTGCGCCTCGTTGTACCCGGTCGACGGCGCGCCGATGCCGCGAAGGAACAGGTTGTTGCCGCCCGACGGCGCGCTGACGAGCCCCGAGGTCAGCGTGACGAGCTGGTTGACCCCGGTGACGTTGAACGTCTTGAGCGTCGACGCGCTAACCGCCTCGATCGTTGCGGGCACTTCCTGCAGGCTGACCGAGCGGCGCGTCGCGGTGACGATGATGTCCTCGACCCCCGCGGTGGCGTTGTCGGCGGCGGTGGCCGATGCGGTGGCGCTGGTCGCGGTCGCGGCGTCGGGAGCGGGAGCGGGGGTCAAGGCGGTCGTCGCGCCCTGTGGCGGCGTCGCCGGCTGTGCCGTCTGCGCCAGCGCAACCTGCGCACCGAACGCGAGCGCGAGCACGGCAGTCGTCGACATTAACATCGGAGCCATGTGACATCCCCCCTATATCAACTCGGACCGCCTTTTCGGCGGATCGTATAAAATCGAGCGATCGACGCTAGATCACGAAATCTTGCATGGATCAATCAGTTTTTCTGACGAGGGAAGTTTGGCGCGATCATCGGGACGGTGCATCGACCGCGCGTTCCTAGGTCGTCGAGAAGGCAGCGAGTGTCCGAAATTGCGGCGAAGAACCAAGACAGGACGTTCCGCCGGTGCCATCGCGGCGGTGGTTTGCCCGCTTGCCCGCGCCCAAAGTCGGGCTGGTCGGCGCGGTGGGTGAGGTGCTCGTCGTCGCCGGGATGCTGCTCGCCGCGGCCGTCGACCACCGGGCGCGAGCGCGTCTTCACACTTGGCTGGCGCGCCGGCGCAGCCGCCGCCAGCCGATGACGACGCCGGCGACCGCAACGGCGAGGCCGGGAAGCAGCCCGACCCCGACGGCGAGGTCCCATGCCGGGCGGTGTCCGGTCAGGATGTTGAGGTCCCATGTGTGGAGTCCCTGGTACAGCCAGCGGTATCGCCGCCGCACCCGGTCGTCGGCGGCAACGATCGCTCCGGTGCGCGGACTGATGTAGGCGTGCGTCGCCAGCGCGTCGTCGAAGGCGAAGCGGATGATGGGGAATTCAGGCGCGCCGGCTGCGTCGTAATAATAAGCGTCCGGCGCGACGATCCGCGTGGCGACGGCGTGTCGTCCCGGCACGAGCCGCGTCGCCGCGGCGGCGAGACGCGTCGGGTCGATCGTCGCCGGCGCCCCGGTCGCGGCGTCGACG
>CAHJWT010000148.1 GCA_903643075.1 Sphingomonadaceae bacterium
TGCCGTCGCGCATCCCGGCGGCGGCGCGCAACCGCGTCGCGCTCCTCGTGCCCACGACGGGCCCCAACGCGGCTGTCGGCCAGTCGATCGCCAACGCCGCGACGATGGCGCTGCTCGATACCGGGGCGGCGCGGCTCGACCTCCAGGTCTACGACACCGCCGCCGGGGCCGGGCCGGCGGCGGCGAGGGCGCTTGCCGACGGCGCGACGCTGTTCCTCGGCCCGCTCCTCGCCCCCGACGTCCGCGCGGTGCAGGGCGTTGCGGGTGCGGCGGGCGTGCCGGTGCTCAGCTTCTCGAACGATGCCGGCGTCGCGGGGAACGGAACGTACGTCCTCGGCTACCAGCCTAACCAGTCGATCGCGCGGATCGTCGCCTACGCCCGCGGCCGCGGCGTCGAGCGCTTCGCCGCGCTGGTCCCGGCGGGCGTCTACGGCCAGCGCGCGGCGACGGCGTTTCTCCGCGCGGTCGAGGCGGCCGGCGGCAAGGTCGTCGCCGTCCAGAGCTACCCGCGGACCTCCGCCGGCCTGCTGGCGGCGGCGCGCAAGCTGACCAACTACGACGCACGCAGCGCGGCGGCGACCAAGACCGCCGCGCTCCGCCCCGACGGCACGGTCGCGACGGTCAGCAAGGCGATCGCCCCGGTCGCGTTCCAGGCGCTGCTGATCGCCGATTCGGGGTCGGTCGCCGCATCGGTCGCGCCGGCACTGGCGCAGTTCGGCGCGACGCCGCTCCTGATCATGGGCACCGAGCTATGGGGCAGCGAACCGGCGATCGTCCAGGCTTCCGCCCTTCACGGCGCGGTCTTCGCCGCCGTCCCCGACGAGCGCTTTCACCAGCTCAGCGGCCGCTACCGCGACAAGTTCGGCGGCCAGCCGTCGCGGCTCGCGAGCCTCGGCTACGACGCGGTTCTCCTCGCCAACGGGCTCGCCGCCGGCTGGGCGCCGGGGACGCCGTTTCCCCGCGCGGGGCTGACGGCGGCGAGCGGCTTCACCGGCATCGACGGCTTCTTCCGCTTTGCCGGCTCGGGCGTCGCCGAGCGCGGGCTTGCGGTCGAGCAGGTCGGGCCAAGGGGCTTCATCGTCGTCGCCGCGGCGAGGGCCGACTGAGCCGCGGCGTCGCGCCGCTTGCCGTCACGCGGCGCGACGACCATTTCACCGGCTCAACGATCCGACGGAGCAGCGATGGACCATTTCGATCAAGTCGACGAGCCCGGCGCGGTCGCCGACGTCGCGCCGATCCCGCAGGAACGCGCCGAGGCCGCGGTCCGCGACCTGCTCCGCTGGGCCGGCGACGACCCCGAGCGCGAGGGGCTGCTCGACACCCCTGGCCGCGTCGCGCGCGCCTTCCGTGAATATTTCCGCGGCTATCTCGAGGACCCCGGCGTCCACCTCGCCCGGACCTTCGGCGAGACCGGCGGCTACGACAACATCGTCCTCCTCCGCGACATCCCGTTCCAGTCGCACTGCGAGCATCACATGGCCCCGATCATCGGGGTCGGCCACATCGCCTACCTGCCGCGCGACCGCGTCGTCGGCATCTCGAAGCTCGCCCGCGTCCTCCATGGCTACGCGCGCCGCCTCCAGGTTCAGGAGCGCCTGACCGCCGAGGTCGCCGACTGCATCCAGCAGCAGCTCGATCCACTCGGCGTCGCCGTCGTCATCGAAGCCAGCCACGCGTGCATGAGCGCGCGCGGCGTCCAGACGACGGGGGTGACGATGACGACCAGCCGGATGCTCGGCTGCTTCCGCGACGACGAGCGCAGTCGGAAGGAAGTGCTGAGTTTGATGGGGAAGGGGTGAACCCCTCGACCGCCGACGGTCGTTCGGGGTTGTGCCGGTGTCCGGATTCGCTGACTAGGGGCGGATAATCCAATTCCGCCGTACGGTCTGAGTATTTGCCGGGGATCGTCTACCAATGACCATGTTCATGTTCGCCACCGGCATCGAGAACTCCTATCCAATGGTCGGCGGCAAGCGCGTCGACGAGATGGCCAAGTGTCGTCACTACGACCATTGGCACGCCGACTTCGACGCGGTCGAGGACCTCGGCATCGGTTTCCTCCGCTACGGGCCGCCGATCCACACGACGTGGCTCGGCGACGGACGTTACGACTGGGCGTTTGCCGATGCGACCTTCGCCGACCTCCTCCGGCGCGACATCACGCCGATCGTCGACCTGTGCCATTTCGGCGTTCCCGACTGGATCGGCGACTTCCAGAACCCCGCCTTTCCCGTCCTGTTCGCGCGCTACGCCGCCGCGTTCGCCGCGCGCTTCCCATGGGTGCAGCTCTACACCCCGGTCAACGAGATGTTCATCTGCGCGCTGTTCAGCGCGAGGTACGGCTGGTGGAACGAGGCGCTGTCGACCGATCGCAGCTTCGTCACCGCGCTCAAGAACATCGTTCGCGGCAACGTGCTGGCGATGGAGGCGATCCTCGACGTCCGCGCCGACGCGATCTTCATCCAGTCCGAGAGTTCCGAATACTACCACGCCGACAACCCGGCGGCGATCGGCCCGGCCGAGGTGTTCAATTCGCTCCGCTTCCTCAGCCTCGACCTCAACTTCGGCCGTCGCGCGGGGTCGGAGATGTACCAGTACCTGCTCGACAACGGCATGACCCGCGACGAGTACGACTGGTTCATGAACATGCGGCTGAAGCAGCACTGCATCATGGGGAACGACTACTACCTGACCAACGAGCACCGCGTCGCCGCCGACGGCAGCAGCCGCGCGTCGGGCGAGGTATTCGGCTACGACGGCATCACGTGGCAGTATTTCGATCGCTACCGCCTGCCGGTGATGCACACCGAGACCAACCTGTCGGATTACGGCGACGGCCAGGCGTCGGTCGACTGGCTGTGGAAGCAGTGGGCGAGCGTGCTCCGCGTCCGCAACGACGGCATCCCGATGGTCGGCTTCACGTGGTACTCGCTGACCGACCAAGTCGACTGGGACACCGCGCTCCGCGAGGACAACGGCCGAGTCAACCCGCTCGGCCTCTACGACCTCGACCGCAACATCCGCCCCGTCGGCGCGGCATACAAGCAGCTGATCAAGGACTGGGCGATGGTCCTACCCACGCAGAGCGTGTGCATGGTCGTGCCGCTGGTCAAGCCGAGCGAGTACGACGATCCCTGGGCGCAGCGCCGCCGGGCCGAGGCCGAGGCGATGCGCCGCGCCAAGGCCCCGCCGCCGTCCGACATCAGCGGGTCGGCGACGACGGGCGTGACGGCGGCCTAGGCGGCCTCGCGCACCCTCGCCGGGTTGGTGAACGCCATCGTGCCGTCGGCGACCTTGCCGTAGCGGAGCGTGACGAGGTCGCGGAGGTAGTTCTGGTGGACCCGCCACGGCGCGGCGGTCCCCTGCTTCGGGAACTGCGCCATCGCGCGGGTAACATAGCCCGACGAGAAGTCGAGGAACGGCGTCTCGCCGCTCGCCGCCGCATCGCGGACCGGCGTCGCGATCCGGGTACCGGTGCGGTCCATGTGCCGCAGGATGCGGCAGACGTATTCGCTCGTCAGGTCGGCCTTCAGCGTCCACGACGCGTTGGTGTAGCCGAAGGCGTTGGCGAAGTTCGGCACGCCCGAATACATCATCCCCTTGTAGTTGAACGTCGTCGCGAAATCGACGCGCGCGCCGTCGACGTCGACCGCCATGCCGCCGAACAGCTGGAGCTGCAGCCCGGTCGCGGTGACGATCACGTCGGCGGGTACCTCCGCGCCCGAGGCGAGGCGAACGCCGCCGGCCGTAAAGCGGTCGATCGTTTCGGTAACGACCGCCGCGCGTCCCGCCCTGATCGCGGCGAACAGGTCGGCGTCGGGGACGAGGCACAGCCGCTGGTCCCACGGGTTGTAGCGCGGGGTGAAATGCGTCGCGACGTCGTAGTCGGGGCCGAGGTGCTGGCGTACCCCGTCGATCAGCAGCGCCTTGACCTTGGCCGGCTTCTTCCGCGACCGGTCGAAGAAGAACATGCCGAGGAGGACGTTCTTCGCCCTGACCAGGCGGTAGGCGAGCGCGGCGGGCAGCCTGGCGCGCAGCCAGTCGGCGATCCCGTCGGCCGCCGGCCGCGCGACGACGTAGCTGGGGGAGCGCTGGAGCATCGTCACGTGCGCCGCCGTCCGCGCCATCTCGGGAACGAGCGTCACCGCCGTCGCGCCGCTGCCGATGACGACGACGCGCTTGCCCGCGTAGTCGAGGTCGGTCGGCCAGTGCTGGGGGTGGATGATCTTTCCGGCGAAATCGCCGCTTCCGGGGAAATCCGGAGAATGGCCCTGGGCGTAGTCGTAATAGCCGCTGCACATGAACAGGAAGCCGCAAGTCAGCGTTCGCGTCGCGCCGTCGACCTCGGCGGTCACCGTCCACGCCGCGGCGGCCGACGACCAGTCGGCGGCGACGACGCGGTGGCCGAAGCGGATGTGGCGGTCGATGCCGTTTTCCGCCGCCGTCTCGCGGACGTAGTTGAGGATCGACGGACCGTCGGCGATCGCCTTCGCCTCGCGCCACGGCTTGAAGCTGTAGCCGAGCGTATACATGTCCGAATCGCTGCGGATGCCGGGATAGCGGAACAGGTCCCACGTCCCCCCGATCGCGGCGCGGCCCTCGAGGATCGCATAGCTTTTATCCGGGCACCCGGCCTGGAGGTGGCGCGCCGCGCCGATGCCCGACAGGCCGGCCCCTACGATCACGACGTCGAAATGCTCGGTCACTGCCGCGCTCCACCCAAGGTGACGCGAGCGTAACCCATGCGCGCCGCGAATCCTATCCGGCGACGATCGCGGCAAGTTCGGCCGGGCGCAGCGGCGGCGCGAGCTGGTCGAACGTGCACTGGCGCGGGGCCTTGTCGGGCCGCCAGCGGACGATCGACGTGCCGTGGCGGAAGCGGCCGCCGGTGACCTGGTCGTAGCCGACCTCGACGACCAGCTCGGGGTGGAGGGGGACCCACGTCGTGTCGCCGGCGCGGTTCCACTGGCTCGGCCCGCCGGGCGCCTTGCCGGTGAAGGGCGACGCGCCGGCGAGCGGTTCAAGGCGGGCAGTCAGCGCGGCGCGGTCGGCATCCTTGATCGCCGACGAGAAGCCGACGTGATGGAACGCGCCGGCGGCGTCATAGAGGCCGAGGAGCAACGAGGCGACGCCGCTCCCTCCGGCCACGCGGCGAAAGCCGCCGACGACGCAGTCGGCGGTGCGGATCGGCTTGACCTTGATCATCGCCCGCTCGCCGGAACGATAGGGATCGTCGACCCGCTTGGCGACGATGCCGTCGAGCGCGCCGCCGCTCGCCGACAGCCACCCGGCGGCGGCGCTGGCCTCGGCGGTCGCCGGCGACAACGTCAGTGCCGGTTCGGCCTCGGCGGCGACGAGCTGCGTCAGCGCGGCGCGGCGGTCAGCGAGCGGGGCGTCGACCAGCACCGTTTCGCCGACGGCAAGGCAATCGAACAGCATCAGCCGCGCCGGCGTCTCGCGCGCCAGCCTGGCGATCCGGCTGGCGGCGGGATGGAGCCGCGCCGACAGCGCGTCGAAGTCGACGGCACCCTTGAGTTCGATGAGAAGTTCGCCGTCGACGACGAAGCGCATCGCGTTAAGCCGCCCGACCAGCGCAGCGACCTCGGGGAAGAAGCGGTCGAGCGGCTTGCCCGACTTCGACATCAGCGCGACCCGCTCGCCGTCGCGGAAGGCAAGGCAGCGGAAGCCGTCCCACTTCGGCT
This sequence comes from Sphingomonadaceae bacterium, assembly GCA_903643075.1. Classification (GTDB taxonomy): domain Bacteria; phylum Pseudomonadota; class Alphaproteobacteria; order Sphingomonadales; family Sphingomonadaceae; genus Polymorphobacter_B. The sequence continues at coordinate 5,703 of CAHJWT010000148.1, forward strand.
CGAACTGCCAGCCGGCGCCGGTCGGTAGCACCGAGGCAAGCTTGGCCTCCATCGGCGCGGTCGTCGTCGGCAGCGCGAAGCTCACGCGCGGAAGTCCGGCGGGGCCAGTTCGAAGCCGGCGAAGTCGAAGCCGGGGACGACGACGCAGCCGACCAGCGTCCAGCCGTCTCCCGCCGTCGCCGCCTGCCACGCGCCCGGCGGGACGATCGCCTGCTGCCGGTCGGCGAGCGGGTCGGGGCCGAGGCGGATCTCCCCGCTGGCCAGCCGCAGCGTCAGCGGCGCGCCGGCATGGAACAGCCACAGCTCGGTCGCGTCGACCCGGTGCCAGTGGCTCGTCTGCCCGGCGTCGAGCAGGAAAATGATCGCCGTCCCC
>CAHJWT010000149.1 GCA_903643075.1 Sphingomonadaceae bacterium
TCGCCGGCGCGGCGGCGGCGGTCGACGCGGCGACGGGCGGCCAGCTTGCTCGCGCCGTCGCCGCAGCGCGCTTTGAGGGCGACGTCACCAGCATCGTCGAAATCCTCGCACCCGCCTGGTCGCCGGCCGACCGCATCCTCGTCGTCGGCCTCGGCGCGGTCGACAAGGCCGATGCGTCGGTGTTCGAGAAGGTCGGCGGCGCGATCGCGGCGAAGCTGATCACCAGCGGGGCGACCGCCGTCACCGTCGACCTGACCGGGCTCGACGGCCTGCCGCTGCCGCTCGCCGACGCCGCCGCGCGGCTGGCGCACGGTGCGACGCTGCGCGCCTATCGCTTCGACAAGTACCGGACGGCGATGAAGGCGGCGGAGAAGCCGACGCTTGAAACGCTGACCATCGTCGGAGCCGACGGCGGCGGGCAGGCGGCGCTTGCCGCGATCGCCGCCGGCGTCGCGCTCACCCGTGACCTCGTCTCGGAGCCGGCGAACGTCATCTATCCCGAGAGTTTCGTCGACCGCGTGACTGCCGCCGCACCCGAAGGCCTCGTGATCGAGGTTCTCGGCGAGGCCGAGATGACCGCGCTCGGCATGGGCGCCCTGCTCGGCGTCAGCCTGGGATCAGACCGCGAGGCCAAGATCCTGACAATGCGGTGGAACGGCGGCGGCGATGCGACTCCCGTCGTCCTCGTCGGCAAGGGCGTCACCTTCGACACTGGCGGCATCAGCCTCAAGCAGCCGCCCGGCATGGAGGACATGAAGTGGGACATGGGCGGGGCCGGCGCGGTCGCGGGTGCGCTTCATGCGCTCGCCGCGCGGCGGGCCAAGGCCAACGTCATCGGCGTCTGCGGCCTCGTCGAAAATATGCCCGACGGCAAGGCGCAGCGCCCCGGCGACGTCGTCACGTCGATGTCGGGCCAGACGATCGAGGTGATCAACACCGACGCCGAGGGTCGCCTCGTCCTGTGCGACGTGCTGTGGTGGGCGCAGGAACAGTTCAAGCCCGAAGTCGTCGTCGATCTCGCGACGCTGACCGGGGCGATGATCGTCAGCCTGGGCCACGAGCACGGCGGACTCTTCGCGAACGACGACGGCCTCGCCGCGCAGCTGACCGCCGCCGGGGCGGCGACGGGCGACACGCTGTGGCGCTTCCCGATGGGCGATGCTTACGACAAGCTGATCGATTCTCCCATCGCCGACATGAAGAACGTCGGGCCGCGCGAGGGCGGGTCGATCACCGCGGCGCAGTTCATCGCGCGCTTTATCAAACCGGGGGTCAAGTGGGCCCACCTCGACATCGCCGGCATGGTCTGGGCGGCGAAGGACGGCGCTCTGTGGGCGAAGGGCGCGACGGGATACGGGGTGCGGCTGCTCGACCGCTTCGTGGCGGACAACTTCGAGGCATGATCCCCGCAAAGCGCGGGAGATCGCGGAGGTGACCGACCTCAACTTCTACCAGCTCGGGGTCCGCCCGCTCGACGCCGTCCTCCCGCGCCTGCTCGACAAGGCGGTTGCGGCGGGCTTCCGCGTCGTCGTCCGCGCCGCCGACGCCGGCCTCCTCGCTCGCCTCGACGCGGCGCTGTGGACCTTCGACCCGGCGTCGTTCCTGCCGCACGCGGTCGACGGGCCCTACGCCGCTGACCAGCCGATCCTGCTGACCGGCGAGCCGGCCGACGCCAATGCGGCCGACCTGATTGCGGTGGTTGACGGCGTCATCCCCGGCGACCTCGGCCGGTACAAACGCGCACTCTATCTGTTCGACGGCGGCGACGAGGCGGCGCTCGACCTGGCGCGCGGCCACTGGCGCGCGCTCAAGAGCCGCGACGACGTCACCCCCGTTTACTGGCGCGAAGGCGACGACGGCCGCTGGGAAAAGGCGGCGTAACTTGCCTTGGCCGGGTCGCGCCGGTAGAGCGGCGGCGCTTTCCATTTTCCAGCGCGCTGAAGCGGAGACCGCATGGCCACCGAACGTACCTTCTCGATCATCAAGCCCGACGCGACGCGGCGCAACCTGACCGGCGCGGTCAACGCGATGATCGAGGCGGCCGGCCTGCGCATCGTCGCCCAGAAGCGCCTGCGCCTGACGAGGGAACAGGCGGAAGGCTTCTACGCCGTCCACCGCGAGCGCGGCTTCTTCGGCGAGCTGGTCGCATTCATGATCTCGGGTCCGGTGGTCGTCCAGGTGCTCGAGGGCGAGGGTGCGGTCCCCGCCTACCGCGAGGTCATGGGCGCGACCAACCCGGCGAACGCCGCCGACGGGACAATCCGCAAGGTCCACGCCGAATCGATCGAGGCGAACACCGTCCACGGCAGCGACAGCGCCGAGAACGCCGCGACCGAGATCGCCTACTTCTTCGCGCAGACCGAGATCACGGGCTGATCGTCCCTCTCCCGCTTGCGGGAGGGGGCGAGAGACGCGCCTGCAGGCGCGGCCCGGGGTGAGGGTGTCGGGTCGACGTGATCGGCCGCCGTCACCACAAGCGCGCTTGGGGAACGCCCTCACCCGCCGCGCTGGCGCGCGAATCGCCTCTCCCGCAAGCGGGAGAGGAAGCGCTAGACCGGCAGCATCGCCAGCCGCCGCGGCGCGCTCGCCCGCCAGCTCCGCGTCAGCCATTCGGCGATATGGTCCCAGTCGACGTCGCCGGTGTCGAGGCGGAGGCCGATCCAGCCCGACGGACCGAGATACGCCGGGCGGAAGTAGAGGTCGGGGTCGCGTTCGATCAGGCTCGCCTGCTCCTCGACCCCGCTCGCCTTGACCAGCACCGCGACGATGCCGTCGGCATGATGGTCGTTGCGCCAGTACGCAAAGAACTTGCCGCCTTCGACGAAGAACCCCGGTGCGCCGTGGCTGAGCTTCTCACCCGCCGCCGGCAGCGCCAGCGCCAGCGCGCGAACGCGGTCGAGCAGCGCCTCGGGCCGCACGGCGGCGGTGACGAGGTCGGCGACGACGCGCGGGTAGAGCTGATGCTCGGCATGGAGGACGCGCGCGGCGAGGGTCGCGGGGGTGTCGCCGGGCACCACGGCGACGCGGACCTGGCCGAGGATCGGCCCGGCGTCGAGATCGGCGGTGACGAGGTGGGCCGTCGCCCCGGTGACGGCATCGCCCGCGGCGAGTACCGCCTCGTGGACGCGCGTACCTTTGTGCGCAGGGAGGAGCGACGGGTGGATGTTAACCATCCGCCCGGCCCACTTGGCGACGAAGGCGTCGGACAGCAGCCGCATATACCCGGCGAGCGCGACGTGGGTGACGCCGACGCGGCCCAGCTCGGCGTCGATCCCCTCGTCGAAGGCGGCGCGGGGCACGCCGCGATGGTCGCGGGCGAAGGTCGCGATGCCCTCGGCGGCGGCCAAAGCGAGCCCGGGCGCGGCGGGGTTGTTCGACGCGACGAGGACGACTTCGTACGGCGCATCCGGCAGACGCGACGCATATAGCAGCGCCGCCATGTTGCTCCCCGTCCCCGAGATGAGGATGCCGAGGCGCGCCCTCTCAGGCATCGTGCGTCGCCGACCACGCGGCGCGCGCCGACCAGGTATCGTCGCTGCCGCGAACCGTGCAGCCGCGCGCTCCCGTCTCGATCAGGCCAATGACGTAAACGGTTTCATCGGCGTCGTTCAGCGCCGTCGTCAGGTCGTCGACGCCGTCGGCGGCGACGGCCAGCACCATGCCGATGCCGCAATTGAACGTCCGCGCGAGTTCGGCGGGCTCGATCCGGCCCTGCGCCTGGAGCCACGCGAACAGCGGCGGCAGCGGCCATGCATCGGCATCGATCGTCGCGTGGCAGCCGGCGGGAAGGATGCGCGGCACGTTCTCCAGAAGACCGCCGCCGGTGATGTGGGCGAGGGCGTTGACCGTGCCGGTCTTGAGCGACGGCAGCAGCGAGCGGACGTAGATCCTCGTCGGGGTCAGCAGGGCATCGCCGAGCAGGATGTCGAGATCGAACGGGGCGGGGCGATCAAGGCGCGCGTTGCTCCGCTCGACCAGCTTGCGGATCAGCGAGAAGCCGTTCGAATGCGCCCCCGACGATGCCAGGCCGAGGAGCACGTCACCCGGCGCGACGCGGTCGCCGGTCAGCTGGTGACCGCGCTCGACCGCGCCGACCGCGAACCCGGCGAGGTCGTAGTCGTTCGCCGCGTACATCCCCGGCATCTCGGCGGTCTCGCCGCCGATCAGCGCGCAGCCGGCCATACGGCAGCCGTCGGCGATGCCGGCGACGACGCTCGCCGCGACGCCGGTATCGAGCGCAGCGCTGGCGAAATAGTCGAGGAAGAACAGCGGCTCGGCCCCCTGAACGACGAGGTCGTTGACACACATCGCGACGAGGTCGACGCCGACGGTGTCGTGGCGGTTCAGCGCGATGGCGAGCTTTAGCTTGGTCCCGACGCCGTCGTTCGCCGCAACGAGGAGCGGATCGACGTAGCCCGCCGCCTTCAGGTCGAAAAACCCGCCGAACCCGCCGAGCTCGGCATCCGCCCCGGGCCGCGCGGTGGCGCGGGCGAGGGGCGCGATCATCTTGACCAGCGCGTTGCCCGCGGAGATCGACACGCCGGCGTCGGCGTAGGTCAGCGGTGGGTCGTTGCCGGGGAAGGCCATCGCGGCTGATTAGGCGGCCGGCGTGGCTAGGGCAAATGATCCTCCCCGCCTTCGCGGGGAGGTGGCACGGCGCAGCCGTGACGGAGGGCGGTCGAGCGAGCGGCTTAGGCCACTCGGTCGACCGCCCCTCCGGCGCTTCGCACCACATCCCCGCGAGCGGGGGAGGATCGCCGTCGCTCCAACCGCCATGCCTTCCCATCACACCGTCCTTCCGTCAAAGACGCCGGCGATGCTCCGCCGTCCGATCCTCCTCGTCGCGCTGCTCCTCACCGTGCCGGCTACCGCCGCGCCGATCGGGCCGGGGGCGTACAAGATCGGCGGGGTTGCGGTCGATGTCGTCGCGCCGAACGCGACCGCCGCGCGCGCCGCCGCCTACACCCTCGCCGAACGCCGCGCGTGGCCGCTGCTGTGGTCACGGCTGACCGGCAATCCGGCTCCCGAGGCCCCCAAGCTCGGTGACGGCGCGATCGAGGCGATGGTCGCCGGCGTCGAGATCGAGACCGAGCAATTCTCGCTGACGCGCTACATCGGCCGTTTGGGCGTCGTCTTCGACCGCGACCGGGCCAGCGGCTTCCTCGGCGGCGGCGAGGGCCAGGCTCCGCCGATGCTTCTCCTGCCGGTGCTTATCGACGGCGCGGGGGTGCGGACGGTGTATCAGGCGAAGACGCCGTGGACCGCGGCGTGGCTCCGCTTCCGCGACGCGGCGAGCGCGCTCGACTACGTCATCCCGGCGGCAAGCGCGGGCGACAACGTCGTCCTCACCGCGTTCCAGTCGCGGCGCGGCGATCGGATGCTGTGGCGCACCGTTCTCGGCCGCTTCCGCGCCGCCGACGTGCTGACTGCGGAAATCCGGCTGGTGCGGGCGTGGCCCGGCGGACCGGTCGACGCGGTCGCCGTCGCGCGCCATGGCCCCGATGCGGTCGAGCTCGGCCGGACGACCCTGCGCGCGGCCAACCCGGCCGGGGTCGACGCGATGCTCGAGGAGGCAGTCCGCGCGGTCGACGCGATCTACGTTCGCGCCCTTGCCGGCGGCCAGCTCGCGGTCGAGAAGGGGCTCTCGATCGACCTCGCGCCGGCGATCGGCGCGGGGCCGGCGATCGGCGGCGGCGGCGAGGCGGCGGGGACGATCGGGACCGAGGCCAACGTCGCGACCCCCGACGCCCGTACGTGGGCGGCGACCGAGACGGAGTTGCGCGCGACGCTGGGCGTCACCGGCGTGACGCTGTCGCGCCTTGCGCTCGGCGCGGTGTCGCACATCGTCATCCGCCATGCCGACAGCGAGGCGAGCCTCGCCTATCACCTCGACCAGCGCGGCTGGCGGCTCGCGCCCGAACCGGGCGGCGTACTGCTGCGGCGGCGGGTGGCAGGCGACCGTCTTCGCCGAGCACCAGCGCGACTTGCAGGTAGTTGTAGAACGGCACGAAGTATTTTTTGCCGTCGGCGGCGGTCGAAGCCTTCACGAAGGCGTC
>CAHJWT010000150.1 GCA_903643075.1 Sphingomonadaceae bacterium
CGGGCGACACCTGCCCGCCCGACGGCCCGGCAACGACCGCGGCGAGCGCCAGCGCCAGCGCGGCGAAGGTCGTCCTAGCGGCCAAGGCGATCGTTCGGGATGACCTGCTCGACGTGGTGCGTCGGGGCGGGCACGTCGGCGGTCATCAGGTAGACGAGACTGGCGACGACGACCACAACGACGGCGACGACGATCCACAGTCCTGCGCGCATGTCTTCGTTCCTGTCGTCGTTCGGGCCGGCGTGCCGCGGGGCTTCCCGGCGGCGCGCGGGGTGTATAGCAAGCGCGGCGTGGAGTGCGACGCAAAAAACCCTGGGGCAACAGTGGCAGCCCTACCCTTCCCCCTCCCCCCCCGGCGACACCGGAGAGCGGGGAGGGCCGGGGTGGGGGCATGCGCTCGGCGCGCGGAACTCAGCTTCTCGCTCGGGCTCCCTCACCCCGGCCCTCCTCGCTCTCTGCCGCTTCGCGTCAGGGGCGGCGGGAGAAGGTAAGTGGCCACTCCCGCCCCCGATCCGTCGCTGCGGCCGCTGCCGCGCTCGATCGTCCTCGTCGGCCTCATGGGGGCGGGCAAGTCGACCGTCGGCCGGCGGCTCGCGGCGCGGCTGGGGATGCCGTTTGTCGACGCCGACGCGGAGATCGAGCGCGCGTCGGGGCTGTCGATCGCCGAGATCTTCGAACGCTTCGGCGAGGCGCATTTCAGGGACGGCGAGCGCCGCGTCATCGCCCGGCTGATCGGCGGTCCGGCGAAGGTCATCGCCACCGGCGGCGGCGCGTTCATCGCCGCCGACACCCGCGCGCTGATCCTGGCAGAGGCGGTCGCGGTGTGGCTCGACGCCGACATCGCGACCCTGGCCGAGCGCGTCAAGCGCCGCGACACGCGGCCCCTGCTCCGCGACCGCGACCCGGCCGAGGTGCTGGCCGACCTCGCCGCCAAGCGAAACCCGCTCTATGCCGAGGCGCATATCCACATCAGCAGCAAGCCGACCCCGCACGAGGCAACGGTCCGCGCGATCGTTGCGGCGCTGGCGGCGCGAGGGTGAGTTCCCTCCCCCTCTCCCGGGCCGGCGCTGGCGCTCTCGACCTGCCCCCGACCGGGGGAGGTGGCCTAACTCCCCCCGCCTGGGGAAGGTCGAGAGACGCGGCGCAGCCGCGGCCCGGGAGAGGGGACGGCCAGCCGCCGGCGACCGCGCGCCGTAGCGCGACCCGGCACGATCGATGATCATCCACGTCGCCCTCGGCGAGCGCAGCTACGACGTCCACCTCGCTGCCGGTGGCCTCGCCGGTGCCGGTGCCGTCGTCGCACCGCTGACGCGCAGCCGGACGGTCTCGGTCGTCACCGATTCGACCGTCGCGCGACTTCACCTGCCGGCGCTGACGGCGGCGCTTGCGGCGGCCGGGCTGACCGCGGTGCCCCTGATCGTCCCGCCCGGCGAGGGGCAGAAGAGCTGGCGGACGATCGAGACCGTCGTCGAGGCACTCCTCGCGCGCGGCGTCGAGCGCGGCGACGCGGTGATCGCCTTCGGCGGCGGCGTCGTCGGCGACCTGACCGGGTTCGCCGCCGCGATCCTCCGCCGCGGCTGCCGCTTCGTCCAGATCCCGACGACGCTCCTCGCCCAGGTCGACAGCTCGGTCGGCGGCAAGACCGCGATCAACGCCGCCGCCGGCAAGAACCTCGTCGGCGCGTTCCACCAGCCGGCGGCGGTGATCGTCGACCCCGACCTGCTGACCACCCTGCCGCCGCGCGAGGTCCGCGCCGGCTACGCCGAAATCGCCAAGACCGCACTTCTCGGCGACGCTGCCTTCTTCGCGTGGCTCGAGGCGAACGGCGCGGACCTGATCGCCGGCGACGTGGCCCGGCGCACCCACGCGATCGCGACGAGCGTCGCCGCCAAGGCCAGGATCGTTGCCGCCGACGAGCGCGAGACCGGCGACCTGCGCGCGCTGCTCAACCTCGGCCATACCTTCGGCCATGCGTTGGAAGCCGAGGCGGGCTTCTCCGATCGCCTGCTCCACGGCGAGGCGGTGGCGATCGGCTGCGCGCTGGCGTTCGCCTTCTCGGCGGCGCGCGGGCTGTGCCCGGCGGGCGACGCCGCACGGGTCACGGCGCACTTTGCCGCCGTCGGCCTGCCGGCGTCGCCGCGAGGGTTCGCCGCATCGGCCGCGCCGCTGATCGACCAAATGCGCCAGGACAAGAAGATGGCGGGCGGGACGCTGGCCTTCATCCTCGCCCGCGGCATCGGCGACGCCTTCGTCGCGCGCGACTTGGCGCTGGCCGACGTCGCCGCTTTCCTCGATGCCGAGCTCGCCTGATGCCAAAGGGCGTTGCCAAGGCCGACCTGCCGACCAAGATCTGCGCTGCGTGCGGCCGGCCGTTCGCGTGGCGGAAGAAGTGGGCGCGGGACTGGGAGGCGGTGCGCTACTGCTCGGATAAGTGCCGGGGGGCGATTAAGACCGGAGCTGAGGCCGCACCGCGTACGGTGTCATCCCGGCGCAGGCCGGGACCCACGAACTCGTAGGTTTGAGGTCATGAGTCCCGGCCTGCGCCGGGATGACAATGCGTGAAAAGTTTATCCTCCTCGCCGCAAGTCAAGATCTGATCCGCTACTTCGCCGTTCCGCCCGCCGCCGGCACCCAGACGAAGCCGTCGCTCTTCGCCGCGATCCGACCGACGCCGGGGTAGGGGAAGTGCGGGGAGAAGATCAGCTCGTGGCTCCGCGCCAGCCGGGTCAGCTCGGCGCGGCGGCTTGCCCTGCCGGCGGCCGCGTCGCTGTCGAAGCCCATCGTCCAGTTGGGTTTCATCAGCGACACGATCGTCGAGTGCGCGGTGTCGCCGATGTCGAGCAGGCGGCCGCGGCCCGACTTCAGCTCGTAGGCGACGTGCCCCGGCGTGTGGCCCGGCACGGCGACTGCGCGGATGCCCGGCACGACCTCGGCTCCGGGCGTGAAGGTGACGACCTGCGGCGTGATCGCGGCGACCAGCTTCGCCGCGCCGGTGTTCGCCTGCAGGAACGTCCACTCGGCGGCGCTCATGCGGACCTTCGCGTTGGGGAACATCCGGTTGCCGTTATGGTCGATCAGCCCGCCGACATGGTCACCGTGACTATGGGTGATGAGGACGTCGGTCACGTCGTCGACGCTCGTCGCGGTGCCGCCGAGGCTCGCCGCCATCACCCCCGCCCCCGGGCCGAGCCCGGTATCGATGAGAACGACCCGCCGGGGCAGACGGATCAGGAGGGCGTTGACGCTGACCCGGACGGTGTCGGTCGGCGCGTTCGCCGCCGCGAGCAGCGCCGTCACCGCCGGCACCCCGGCGTCGCCGCCGAAGGTCTTGCCGTCGTTGGCGATGAGGAGATCGGCGTCGTGGAGGCTGGCGACGCGCGCCGAGCCGACGGTGAACCACGTCGCGGCCGGTGCGACCTGCTGCGGTGCCGGTGCGGCGACGGCGGCGGGCAGCGGCGCGGCGGCGAGCGCGGCGAGCAGGGCGAGGCGAAGGGTCATGGTACGCTCCGGGCGACGGTCGGCCCCGTCATACCGCGTCGGCGCGCAAGGGGAAGCGGAACGGCTTGCGGCGACAGCGCGCGCAGACTATATCGCCATCATCTTCACATCGTCATTGCTGCGAAGGTCGGCCCGGAACGCTCCGGACCGCCGCTGGAACCGTACAGGCTTCGATTGGCCACGACCGCTGCCCTCGCCGATCTGATCGCGCCGATCGCCGCCACCCATGGCCTCGCCCTCGTGCGCGTCCAGATGAACGGGCGCGCCGGGGAGACGCTCCAGGTGATGGCCGAAGATCCGGCGACCGGTCAGCTGACGCTCGACCAGTGCGAGACCTTCAGCCGCGCGCTGTCGGCGATGCTCGACGAGGCTGACCCGATCGAGCACGAATACGCGCTCGAAGTGTCGTCGCCGGGGATCGACCGGCCGCTGACGCGCCTCGGCGACTGGGCGAAGTGGATCGGGCACGACGTCCGCGCCAAGCTCGCCGAGCCGGTCGACGGCAGGGTCCGCCTCCACGGTATGATCCGCGGCGTCGACGGCGAGAACGTCGTCGTCGACATGGGCGTCGGCGGGCCGGTTACGGTGCCGTTCGCGCATGTCGAATCGGCCAAGCTGGTCCTGACCAACAAGCTGATCGCCGCGACCCGCCCGCTCGACTTCGCCGACGCCGAGATCGAAGAACATCCCTTCACCGAGGACGAGGACTGACATGGCCCAGGCTGCCACCGCGACCAAGACGGGCGTTGCTGCCGTCACCGCCAACCGCGCCGAGCTGATCGCGATCGCCGACGCCGTCGCGCGCGAGAAGTCGATCGACCGGATGATCGTCATCGAGGCGATGGAGGAATCGATCCAGAAGGCGGCGCGCGCCCGCTACGGGGCCGAGAACGACATCCGCGCCAAGATCGACGCGAAGACCGGCGACCTGCGGCTGTGGCGGGTCCTCGAGGTGGTCGAGGCACCCGAGGACTTCTTCAAGCAGATCAACGAAGTGGACGCGCAGAAGCTGCAGGCCGGCGCGGCGCTCGGCGACTTCATCGTCGACCCTCTGCCGCCGATCGAGTTCGGCCGGATCGCGGCGCAGGCGGCGAAGCAGGTCATTGTCCAGAAGGTCCGCGACGCCGAGCGCGACCGCCAGTTCGAGGAGTACAAGGACCGCCAGGGCGAGATCATCACCGGCGTCGTCAAGCGCGCCGAATTCGGCCACGTCGTCGTCGATCTCGGCAAGGCCGAGGGCGTCATCCGCCGCGACCAGCAGATCCCGCGCGAGGTGCTCCGCGTCGGCGACCGCGTCCGCACGCTGATCCTGTCGGTCCGTCGCGAGATCCGCGGGCCGCAGATTTTCCTCAGCCGTGCGGCGGGCGAGTTCATGAAGAAGCTGTTCGCGCAGGAGGTGCCCGAGATCTACGACGGCATCATCGAGATCAAGGCGGTCGCGCGCGATCCCGGCAGCCGCGCCAAGATCGGCGTGATCAGCCGCGACTCGTCGATCGATCCCGTCGGCGCGTGCGTCGGGATGAAGGGCAGCCGCGTCCAGGCGGTCGTCCAGGAACTCCAGGGCGAGAAGATCGACATCATTCCGTGGTCGCCCGACACCGCGACCTTCGTCGTCAACGCGCTCCAGCCGGCCGAGGTGGCCAAGGTCGTCCTCGACGACACCGACAACCGGATCGACGTCGTCGTCCCCGACGACCAGCTCAGCCTCGCCATAGGCCGGCGCGGGCAGAACGTGCGGCTGGCGAGCCAGCTGACCGGGCGCCAGATCGACATCATGACCGAGGCCGACGAGAGCGAGCGCCGCCAGAAGGAGTTCGTCGAGAAGAGCGAGATGTTCCAGACCGAGCTCGACGTCGACGAGACGCTGGCGCAGCTGCTGGTCGCCGAGGGCTTTTCCGAGCTCGAGGAAGTCGCCTATGTCGACGTCGCCGAGCTGGCGGCGATCGAGGGTTTCGACGACGACCTCGCGAGCGAACTGCAGCAGCGCGCGCAGGACGCGCTCGACCGCAAGGAGGCTGCCGCGCGCGAGGAGCGGACCGAACTGGGGGTCGACGACGCGCTGGCGGGCCTCGGCGGGCTGACCGAGGCGATGCTCGTCGTCCTCGGCAAGGCCGGGATCAAGACGCTCGACGACCTTGGCGACCTCGCGTCGGACGAGCTGGTCGCCAAGCGCGACGGCATCCTGCGCACCTTCGGGCTGAGCGAGGACGACGGCAACCGCATCATCATGGCGGCGCGCGCGCACTGGTTCGAGGGTGAAGCCGCTGAAGACGGGCCCGCCGCGGATGCGGCCAACGGGAAGGTCGCACCCGCGAATGTCCCGGAATGAGACGCTAGCGTCCCCCCAGAAAAGCGAGCCCGCCAAGCCGGCAAAACCGGCCGACCCGGAGCGCAAGTGCATCCTGACCGGGGTGCACGGCGGTCGCGACGCGCTGATCCGCCTCGCCCTCGACGATGCCGGCACGGTCCACGCCGATCTCGGCGCGCGCGCGCCCGGGCGGGGCGCGTGGCTGTCGCCCGACCGCGCGCTGATCGC
>CAHJWT010000151.1 GCA_903643075.1 Sphingomonadaceae bacterium
CAGCGGCTCGCGACGGCAGCAGGCGTGGAGCAGGCAGGGGTGGCAGCAACTTCATGATCGGCTACTCCTGCGCCCCGATATAGGCGTCGCTCGCCACCGCCGCCAGCCGCCCGGCCGGATCCCCGGCCGACGCCAGCCTGGCGAGCGCCGCATCGCGGCCGATCAGCGGCAGCAGGTGCGCCATCTCCGGCCCGGCGTCGCGGCCGGTCAGCGCAAGGCGGAGCGGGTGGAACAGCGCGCGGCCCTTCCGCCCGGTCGTCGCCTTGAGCGCGGCGGTCCACTCGGCCCAGACGCCGGGGCCCCACGTCGTCATGGCCAATCCCGCGCGCGCGGTCGCGACGAAGGCGCAATCGCCGTCGTCGACCGTCGCCGCGACCGGGCCGGCGATGACCGCCCACCACGCGCCCGCGTCGGCGACAGTCGCGCAATTGCCCTTGACCGCATCCCACGCCGCTGCGTCCATCCCCGGCGGCAGGCGGTCGGCGACGGCGGCAAAAGGCAGCGTGTGGACCGTCTTCGCGCTCAGCGCCGCCAGCTCGGCAGGGTCGAAGCGTACCGCCGCGCGGCCGAATGCGGCGAAGTCGAACCCGGCGATCAGCGCCGCGTCGTCAGCGGGCTCGACCGGGTGGCTCGTGCCGACCCTGGCGAGGAAGGCCCGGACCGCCGCCGGTTCGACGCCACTCGCGCGCCACGCCGCGACGCCTTCCGACCCCAGCCGCTTCGACAGCGCCGCTTCGGTGCCGGTCAACAGCGGCAGATGAGCAAGCGCCGGTGCCGCCGCCCCCAGCGCCGCGAACATCTGCAACTGGACGCCCGAGTTGGTAACGTGGTCCTCGCCGCGGACGATGGTCGTCACGCCCAAGCTGATGTCGTCGACGACTGACGGCAGCATGTACAGCCATGTCCCATCGGCGCGACGGACGACGGGGTCGCTCAGCGACGCCGGGTCGACGTGGCTGTCGCCGCGGACGAGGTCATGCCACGCGACCGGCGCAGCGGTGTCGAGCTTGAACCGCCAATGGGGCCTCACTCCGCGCGCCGCGAAGTCCGCATGGTCGGCATCGGTCAGCGCCAGCGCGGCGCGGTCGTAGACCGGCGGCAAGCCCTGTCCCGCCTGGACGCGGCGCTTGAGGTCGAGCTGCTCGGGCGTCTCGTACGCACGGTAGGCGCGACCCGCCGCCGCCAATCGGGCCAGCGCCGCGTCGTAGAACGCGAAGCGGTCCGACTGGGACACCTCGGCCTCGGGCACGAGCCCGAGCCACGCGAGGTCGTCGCGGATGCCCCGCGCGGCAGCATCGCTCGACCGTGCCGCGTCGGTGTCGTCGAGGCGCAGCAGGAACCGCCCGCCCTGCTGGCGCGCGAACAGCCAGTTGACCAGCGCGGTGCGGAGGTTGCCGGCATGGAGCGCCCCGGTCGGCGACGGCGCGAAACGGGTGACGGTCACGGCTTCAGCACCATGGCGCGCCGCCAGCGATAGCGGACGTCGGGCATCCGTTCCTCGTTGCCACGGCCGTCGCCGAACGCCGCGGCGACAAAGCCGTGGCGTTCGTACAGCGCACGGGCGCGGGCATTGGCCTGAAAGGTGTGAAGTTGCAGGTCGTCCTGCTCGCGCTGCGCCAGCGCGACGAGGGCCGATCCAATGCCTTCGCCCTGGCGCGCCGGCTCGACGTAGAGATGGTCGATCCACCCCGGCAGCAGCGCGACGTGGCCGACCAGCCGCTGTCCGTCGAACGCCCCCCACAGCGGCCCGGCATCGAAAACCCGCTCACGGTACAGCGCGGCGAACGCCGCCGGCGGGTGGCGCATCGTGTCGTAGCCGGGGATCAGCGCCCCGGCGCGGCGATGCAAGTCGGCGGCGAGGTCGGTCTCGGCGCGACGCAGGCGGCGGAGCGTGAGCCCAGTCATGGACGGATCGTTAGAACGGGCACGCCGCGGGCGCGTGCCGCCGTGATCAGCCTACCGTCGTTGGTCGCCAGGGACGCACCGCGACGCAGCGCCAATTCCAGATAGGCGGCGTCGTCGACCGACAGTCGCGTCGCCGCGGCGAGGTCGGTGATCGTGGGCGACGGTGCCTGCAAGGCCGGATCGATATCGGTCACGGCGATCCGGGCATCGTCGAGGCAGCGTCGGCGTTCCTCGGCGCCGATCCAGCCCTGTCGCTCGACGGCAGCGAGAAGCGAGCCGGTCTCGAGCGGGAAGTGCGCGGGCGCACACATGTCGCCCGCCTTGACCTGCGCGGCGACGGCCGGCACCGCCGAGGTCCACTCGGCGACCAGACGAGGGTTGGCCATCAGCAAGGCGTTGCAGACGACAACGGTCAACGCCGACCCGCATTCTTTCCGGCGATGATCTTGTCGTTAGAGGTGGTTGGCCGGCCGGCGGCCCGCTGCCCTTCGCCGAATGCGATCATCCGGTCGAACCCCGCCACCTGCTCGGTCTTGCGGTCAGGCTTGGCCATCGTCAGACGGACCGCTGGCTTGCCGTGCCGCGTCACGACGATGTCCCCCGCCTCCGCAGCCGTGATCCACGCCGACGCATTGTCTCTTGAACTCGGCGACGGGAACGTGGCGCATCGCTCATCCTTCGGACCAGAACATAGGTCAGACTTCACGTCGCACAATCACCCCGTCCGGAAGGCGTTGGTGATCGGGTACCGCCGGTCGCGCCCAAAGTTCCTGCGTCCGATCTTGACCCCCGGCGGGGCCTGGCGGCGCTTGTATTCGGCGACGTAGAGGAGGCGCTCGATCCGCGCGACGGTCGCCGCGTCGAAGCCGGCCGCGGCGAGGTCACTCGCCGAACGCTCGTCTTCAATCAGTCCGGCTAAGATCTTGTCGAGCAGGTCGTACGGCGGCAGGCTGTCGTCGTCGCGCTGGCCGTCGCGTAGTTCGGCGGTCGGCGGCTTGTCGATCACCCGCTGCGGCATCACCGGGCTCCGCGGGCCGAGGCCGAGCCGCGGGTGGTTCGCATTGCGCCACTGGCTCAGTCGGAATACCGTCGTCTTGTAGACGTCCTTCAGCACCGAGAAGCCGCCGGCCATATCGCCGTAGATTGTCGCATAGCCGGTTGACATCTCGCTCTTGTTGCCGGTGGTCAGCAGCATCGGCCCAAACTTGTTCGACAGCGCCATCAGCGTCACCCCGCGGATGCGCGACTGGAGGTTCTCTTCGGCGAGGTCGCTCGACCGCCCTGCGAACAGGGGTGCGAGCATGCCGTCGAACGCCGCCATCGCCGGGGCGATCGGCACGGTGTCGAGCCGACAGCCGAGCAGGCGCGCGCACTCGGCCGCGTCGGCCAGGCTCTGGCCACCGGTGAAGCGCGACGGCAGCATCACGCACCACACCTGGTCGGCGCCCAGCGCATCGACTGCGACTGCCGCCGACAGTGCGCTGTCGATCCCCCCCGACAGGCCGAGGACGACGCCGGGAAAGCGGTTGCGCCCGACATAATCGCGCAGGCCCACCACCATCGCGTGGTAGATGTCGGCGGGGTCGTCGTCGAGGACGCTAAGCGCCCCGCCAGCACACACCCACCCGCCCGCCTTGCGCGTCCACCGCGTCGTGACCAGCGCCTCGTCCCAGTCGGGCAGCCGGACCGCCGTCGAGCGGTCGGCGTTGAGGACGAAACTGACCCCGTCGAAGACCAGCTCGTCCTGCCCGCCGATGCGGTTGAGGTAGACGAGCGGCAGCCCGGTCTCGACCACGCGGCTGACCGACAGGCTCAGCCGCCGGTCGTCCTTGCCCACCTCGAACGGCGAGCCGTTCGGCACGATCAGCAGCTCGGCCCCGGTCTCGGCGAGGCACTCGGCGACCTCGGGCGTCCAGATGTCCTCGCAGATCGGCACGCCGAGCCGCACCCCGCGGAACGCCAGCGGCCCCGGCAGCGGCGCGGAAGCGAACACTCGCTTCTCGTCGAACGTGCCGTAGTTCGGCAGGTCGTGCTTGCGCGTCAGCCCGGCGATCCGCCCGCCGTCGAGCAGCGCCATCGCATTGTAGAGCTTGCCCCCCTCGACCCATGGCAGCCCGACGAGTAGCCCCGGCCCCCCGTCCGCCGTCGCCGCCGCCAGCCGGTCGAGCTCCGCCGCACACGCCGCCACCGCCGCCGGCTTGAGGACGAGGTCCTCGGGCGGATAACCGATCAGCGACAGCTCCGGCGTGACGACCAAGTCGGTGTCGGCTGCTAAGGCGCGCGCGCGGAGCATGGCGTCGGCGTTCCCCCGCAAGTCGCCGACCGACGCGTTCGACTGGTGGAGGGCGACGGCGAGGGTGTCGGGCATGACGGGGATGTAGGGCAAGATCGACTAGTCGTCATCCCGGCCCCGTGCCACCCGTCAGCCACCTCCGATCACGACCGGGCGATCTGAACCTATGCCATGGTAAGTACGCCTACTCGACGCCTGGCCGGTCATGCTGGCGCACGCCAGCGTCGTGCCTGAGACCGATCGTCGCGATCAGCTCATCCTTAAAGGCTGACTTAGCCATCATGACCGCGGTTGGTGGTAAGCGAAACGCGGCTGGATCACTAGATCACCCCGACGGCTTCGAAGAAATAGGCTCCGGCCACGACCGTCAAGATAGCGAAAAAGACGCCGCGATAATAGTTCTGCGTACCTCCGAGCTTGAAGAAGATCGGATCTCGTTCCCGCTCCCCCCAACCGGGAATATGCCATAATAGAAACCTGAGCCGACCCGTCCGCACAGCCTTGCAGCTTCCCCTTAACGAAAGCATCGTCGCTGCTGCGCTGACCGCTAAAACGAGAAGGACAAACCAGGCCGGCACCGCCCGATCCTTAGTTGATTTGGCAATGTCCGCCAGTTGACGACGGCCGATTCTTCCTTTTCGCGGCTTCGCGCGAACTCGTCCAACGCGCCCCGGCCTCAAGGAGGTCACACGAACCCGCAAAGCCGCAAGCCGCCAATCGTGATTGTCGCGGCTCTCGTGGCGACAGCCGCCGTTTGCATTGCAAGTCGTGCACCGATGCTTGGCCAACTCATCTTGTGCGACCGGTGAAGATTGGTTGGGGATGACGGCCCGCGCCGAAGGCGCTACCAAACGCCGATGGAGCCGACACCGATCATCTGCGCGCTGATCGGCTATGTCCTCGGCTCGATTCCCTTCGGTTTGCTGTTGACCAGAGCGTTCGGCGCGGGCGACCTGCGCGCGATCGGGTCAGGCAACATCGGCGCGACCAACGTGCTGCGGACCGGGCGGCGCGGGCTGGCGGCAGCGACATTGCTGCTCGACGGGAGCAAGGGGGGGGCGGCGGTGTTGCTCGCGCGGCATTTCACTGGTGACGAGCGGCTCGCCGCGATCGCCGGGTTCGCCGCGTTCGGCGGGCATCTGTTTCCGGTGTGGCTGGGCTTTCGCGGCGGCAAGGGGGTGGCGACGACGCTCGGGGTGACGCTCGCCGCGTGGTGGCCGGGGGGCGTCGCGGCACTGGCGGTGTGGCTCGTCGGCGCAGCGGTCACACGATATTCGTCGGTCGGGGGGATGCTCGCCGCATGCGCCGCGCCGGTGCTGCTCGGCATCGGGCTGGCGAGCAGTGCGGCGTGGCTGTCGGCGGCCGCGCCACGCTGGCTGGCGGTGTTCGGGGTGATGGCGGTCGTCGTCATTCTCAAGCACGCCGACAATCTCCGGCGCCTGCGTGCCGGGACGGAAAGCCGGATCGGCGCAAAATGAGCCGGTCCGCGCGTCCCTTCACCGTGTTACCCCGTGCCATGCCTCCCAGGACCGGCGGCGGGTCGCGGTGAGCCTCTTCGCGCGTTCCGCTGCCGCACCGACGCACGCCGCGCCCACCGGAGCGTCGGCCGACGACATCGCCCGCCTGCGCTTGATCCGCAGCGACAACGTCGGGCCGGTAACCTATCGCCAGTTGCTCCGTCGTTTCGGCTCGGCGGCGGCGGCGCTGTCTGCGCTGCCCGACCTCGTGCGGCGCGGCGGCGGCAGCGCGCGCATTTCCACCGCGGCTGCGGCCGAGGCGGAGATTGCCGCCGTGACGCGCTTCGGCGGCCGCTTCGTCTTCATCGGCGACCCC
>CAHJWT010000152.1 GCA_903643075.1 Sphingomonadaceae bacterium
GTCGACGCCGCGCGCGCCGAGTGCGACCTGACCGCGCTCCGCGACCGGCCGGCGACGATGCTGTCGGGCGGCGAACTCGCCCGCACCATGCTCGCGCGCGCGATCGTCGGCGACCCCGAGGTGCTGATCGTCGATGAGCCCACCGCCGGCCTCGACCCGCGCCACGCGCTTGACGCCCTCCGCCGCCTGCGCGCGCGCGCCGACGCGGGGCGGACGGTGATCGTGTCGATCCACGACGTCGACCTCGCCCTCCGCGTCGCCGATGACGTCGTCGCGGTCAAGGACGGGCGGGTGCTGTGGGCGGGACCGGTCGCGGCGCTCGACGACGACGGCCTGCGTCGTCTGTACGATGTCGACGTCCGCCTCGTCCGCGATGCCGCCGGGGTGTCGGTGCGATTTATCGGCTGAACCGCACCCGCAAGCGAAAGCGCTGTCCTACACCTCGCGAGATTGGCTAAGTTCGCCACTGCAGACGGCGGCAGTCGGACGAGGGCGATGACGATGGATGGCAGTCAGCAGCAGCGATTTACCGGCTCGGTTCGTACCGGACGCAACGCCTTGCTTTGTCAGGCGCGGCGGCCTGTGACAAATGTAACCTTTCGCAGACGGCGTGACTTCGACCGTCACCACTGCGGTTCGGTAGACGGACGATGACCCGCTGGACGATCGGGATCATCGGCGGGTCGGGGCTCTACGCGATCGACGCGCTCGCCGACGCCGAGTGGCGGACGGTGGCGACGCCGTGGGGCGAGCCGTCGGATCAGGTCCTCCACGGCCGCGTCGGCGACGTGCAGCTACGCTTCCTCCCGCGCCACGGCCGCGGCCACCGCATCCCGCCGTCGGAGGTCAACACGCGAGCCAACATCGACGCGCTCAAGCGCTGCGGCGTGACCGACATCCTCGCCATCTCGTCGGTCGGCAGCCTGCGCGAGGAATTGGAGCCCGGGCGCTTCGTCGTCGTCGACCAGTTCATCGACCGCACCGTCGCCCGGCCGGCAAGCTTCTTCGGCACCGGCATGGTCGCCCATGTGAGCCTCGCCGAGCCGGTCTGCCCACGCCTGTCGGCGTTCGCCGCCGCCGCCGTCACCGCCGCCGGCGGCAAGGTCGCGGAGAATGCGACCTACCTCGCGATGGAGGGGCCGCAGTTCTCGACCCGCGCCGAGAGCCTGCTGTTCCGCACGTGGGGGGCGGACATCATCGGCATGACCGCGATGCCCGAGGCGCGGCTGGCGCGCGAGGCCGAACTGCCCTACGCGCTGGTCGGCATGGTCACCGACTACGACTGCTGGCGCGAGAGCGAGGCCCCGGTCGAGGTAAGCGCGATCATCGCGCAGATGGGGGCGAACGGGGTGATCGCGCGGCGGCTGGTCGAGCGCTTCGTCGAAGCACTGCCGGCCGAGCGGACCCCGTCGCCGCTCGACACGGTCCTCGACCATGCGCTGATCACCGCGCCCGACGCGCGCGATCCCGCGGTGCTGGCGAAGCTGGATGCGGTGGCGGGCAGGGTGCTGGGCTGATCCTTCCCGCCTCGCGGGGAGGATCGAGAACCGTTCACATCCCGCTGAACCAGTTGAATCCCTGGTCGGGAAAATACCCCCCCGGATACACGTCGGTCACCTCGATTGCGGTGATCCACTTGGGGTTCTTGAAGCCGAGCTTGGTCGACGTCCGCAGCCGCAGCGGGAAGCCGTAGGGGTCGGCAATCGTCTCGCCGGCGTACCGCGTCGCGAGCAGGGTCTGTGGGTGCAGCGCGGTCGGCATGTCGATCGATTCGTGGTAGTTGTCGGCGCATTTGAAGCCGATGTAGCGCGCCCGCGTGTCCGCCCCGATCGCCTTCAGGAAGGTGCCGAGCCGGACGCCGGCCCACTCGCCGATATAGTCCCAGCCCTCGACGCAGACGTGGCGGATGATCATGTCGGTCTGCGGCAGCTTGGCCATCCGTTCGACCGTCCACGGCGTCTTGTCGGCGACCTTGCCGCCGACCTCGAGCCGCCACGTCGCGCCGTCGACCGGCTGGACCTGGGTGATGTCGTAGTAGGCGTTGAAACGCGGCGGCTTGAGCACCTGGTCGGGGCGGTAGGTCGGCGCGAGCTTGTTCACGTCGAACAGCGCCTCCTGGAAACGGTCGTTGAACCGGCTCATCGCGAGCAGTGCGGCGCGGACGCTCGCGTTGCTCTCGGGCTCGCACCCGGTCAGCAGCGTCAGCAGGCCGAGCGACAGGCCGCCGCGCAGGACCATCCGCCGCTCGACCGCGTCGACCAGCGGCCGGTGGTTGTCGAGGATGCCGGGGTCGGGCGGCGTCGCCGGGCGGTTCCGCGAGATCATTCGCGCACCTTCGGGCCGCCGGCGAGCATCGCCCAGATCGTCTGCGGCACAAGGAACGCGAGGAGGACGTGGACGACGAGGAAGCCGACGATGACGCCCATGCCGAGGAAATGGACGACGCGCGCCGCCTGGAAGCCGCCGAGCAGTTCGGTGATCCAGCCGAACTGGACCCGCTTCCAGATCGCCAGGCCGCTTACCACCTGCATCACCCCGGCGAAGATGACGACGACGTAGAGCAGCTTCTGGACCGCGTTGTACTTGGTCAGGTCGCTGTGATCGATGTGGAAGTGGAGCGTTTCGTTGATCGTCTTGACGAGGTCGCGGAGGCGGATCGGCAGCAACCGTCGGCGCAGCCGCCCGGTAACGACGCCGTAGACGAGGTAGAACAGCCCGTTGACGCCGAGGAACCACATCGCCGCGAAGTGCCACAGCAGGCTGTCCTGCGCCCAATGCCCGAGCTTCAGCCAGTCGGGGAAGCGCAGCCAGCTGAAGATGACGTCGTCGTTGTAGATGCCCCAGCCCGACCCGATCATGACCAGCATCATGACCGCGTTGGTCCAGTGCATCACCCGGATCGGCCACGGATGGAGTGGCCGCGCGCGCGGCAGGCCATGCGGATTGGCGGCGACGGACGCCATCAGTGGGCCGCCGGCGGGCAGGCGATTGCGCTCTGGGGCATATCGCCGGGTGGTATCACGGGCTGGGTGTTTGGGGTAGGATGTCGCAAGAGATTGTCGGTCGCATATGGGGGTGCAGTGCAGCAATCTTGCGGCGGAGGGATGATTATTGCGCTAAGTTGTTGACGATCGATCATTCACGGCGTTGGTAACCGATGCGGGGTTGCGACCGAAGGATAGCGCGGCGACGGACGCACAGTGACTCGGTTGGCGGCGGTTTGTCGTGGCCAAAGAGCCCGGTACTTCAAGGAGTTCGACCCGACGATGCAGGCAGTGGATGGCTTTGGGCACGGTCGGCAGGGCGGCGAGGCCGAGCCGCTCGGTAACACGCCGGTCCTCGAACAGGACAGCCCCGATGCGCCGTCGCTGTTCACCGCCGAGGCGATGCTCGGCCTGTCGCGGCGCAGCAAGGGCCTGGCGGCGTGCCGCGCGCCGCGGATTTGCGTGCTCGATCCCGACGGCGACCTCGACGACTATCTGCGCGGCCGCGGCGAGCTTGCCGTCGACGCCAACTGGGGCTGCTTCCACACCAGGCTGTCGGTTTATGCCGGCGGCGGCCGCGAATTCGGCATCATCGCCCGCGCGATCGGCGCCGCCTTCTCGGTGCTGCTCGCCGAACAGCTGTTCGCCAGTGGTTGCGAGTTCCTGATCAGCCTGAGCTCGGCGGGGCAGCTCGTCGACCTCGGGGCGCCGCCCTATTTCGTCGTCATCGACCGCGCGCTGCGCGGCGAGGGGACGAGCTACCACTATCTCCGCCCGTCGCGCTTCGTCGACGCCGACCGCGGGCTGCTCGACCGCATGGTGCCGGCGCTGCGCCGGACCGGCGTCGCAGTCCACGTCGGCGCGAGCTGGACGACCGACGCGCCGTTCCGTGAGACCGCCGCGATGGTCGCGGCGCGCCGCGCCGAGGGCATGCTCACCGTCGAGATGGAGGCGGCGGGCGTCTACGCCTTCGCCGCGGCGACGGGAGTGCCGGTGCTGTGCCTCGCGCAGGTGACCAACCGCGTCAACTGCGCCCCCGGCGACTTCGCCAAGGGCCTCGCCGAGGGGGCCGAGGCCGCGCTCGAGCTGATCGGCGCGGCGGCGGCGGCGTGGGCGGTCGACCCGGTCGCGCCGTCGGCGGACGTACTGCCCGCCGCGGCGCGCGGCTGATGCCCGGGACGATCGAATATGGTAACGATGGCGCATCATGCGGCCGCCGCGACAGGAAGATGACATGAGCATTCTTGCCGAGGTCGCCGAAGCGCTCGATCCGCGCCGCTATTTCGAGGCGGTCACCGACAGCAGCGCGGTCGCCGCGAGGCCGCCGGTGTGCCTCTATCTCGAGGTCACCAACCGCTGCAACCTGCTGTGCAATACCTGCCCGCGGACCTTCGAGGAGCTCGAGCCGCCGCAGGACCTGAGCTGGGACCTGTTTACCCGGATCGTCGACCAGGTGCCGAACCTGCAGCGCGCCGTCCTCCACGGCGTCGGCGAGCCGATGCTGGTCAAGACGCTGCCCGACATGATCCGCTACCTCAAGGCGCGCGGCGTCTACGTCCTGTTCAACACCAACGGCACGCTGCTCCGCGCCGCCAAGTTCCAGGAGATCATCGACACCGGCTTGGACGAGATCCGCGTCTCGCTCGATGCCGCCGACGCCAAGACGTACAAGATGGTCCGCGGCAAGGACTTCTTCGGCCGCGTCGTCCGGAACGTCGGCGCGTTCACCGCCTACCAGCGCGAGACCGGCGCGATGAGCCCCAAGGTGTCGCTGTGGCTGACGGGCCTCAAGGAGACGATCGCCGAGCTGCCCGACTTCGTCCGGCTCGCGGCGACGATGAACGTCCACGAGGTCCACCTCCAGCGCCTGGTGTTCGACGACGACGGCTTCGGCCTCGCCCGGCCCGAGAGCAGCCTGTTCGCCCGCGCCGCCGAGGAGACCGCCATCGCCGAAGCGACCGCGCAGGCGCGCGACCTCGGCATCCTCCTCGATGCGTCGGGAGCGACCGAGCCCGAGCTGAGCCTGACGCGGCACGAGAAGGGCGCGCCGCAGACGATGTGCCGCCGGCCGTGGTCGCTGATGTACTTTACCGCCCACGGCACCGCGCTGCCGTGCTGCATCGCGCCGTTCTCGGCACGGGGGTACGAGAACTACACGCTGGGCAACGCCGCGACGACCCCGCTCGCCGACATCTGGAACGGCCCAGCGTACCGCGACTTCCGGTCCGCACTGGTCGGCCCGACGCCGCCCAAGCCGTGCGAGGGGTGCGGGCTACGGTGGAGCTTGTGAGGCGAGGCCCCGTATAATGATTAATGCGCTGCCGTTAACAAATAAGCGAAGTAAGCGCCCGCGGGGGTCTTTTGCGCGCCATAGCGTGATAGACTGGTGCAATCCAGCAGTAGCGGTAAGCCGATCGGGTAATGGAATCAACCTTTTCGCCGGGTGCCGGGGGCGTCAGGCGACGCCGGTCGTCGTCATGCTCGCGACCATCCTCGCCGCCGCCCCAGCAGCGGCGCAGGGGGCGCACACGGACCAGCCCGAGGCGATCAAGCAGCTCCAGCAGGCGCGCTTCCCGCAGCCGGTGCTCGTCGGCACGCTGACCGGCTGGCCGGTGATCCTGCCCGGCGCGAACTACGAGCGCGTCGGCCGCGTCGGCGGCGTGTTCAAGCCGGCGAACGACGACGCCCAGCTCGTCTTCCGCTACAAGGGCCACCTCGTCGCGCTGCCGCTCGACCAGGTCGCGCTGGTCGGCGCGATGGTCAAGGCGGTCGACACCGACCGCGGCGACCTCGACAAGCTGCCGGTGTTCACGCCGGCGGGCGGCGGGTGGCTGCCAAAGACGGCGTCGGTGCGGATTGGGTTGGATAAGAAGTATTAATCTGTGGCTCTTTTCTGACGTTATTATAATATAGATGTAATTCCTGTATTTGAGATTTCAGTCTGCCGGACGGTTCGTTGAATGACGTGAAGTTTGAAAGTAAGTTCGGTGGAGTGATGTTGATAGGGGTCATGCCATGACAAAAAAC
>CAHJWT010000153.1 GCA_903643075.1 Sphingomonadaceae bacterium
CAACGCTATGGCGGTTCTTCGTTCGCCGGAAGATCACGAAAAAAAAGTCCGGGCATGCAGCGGAGCAGGATCGTCCCGACGTCGTGGCCCGTCGCGAGGCCTGGTTCGAGGGCCAGCTCGACCTTGATCCCCACACCCTCATGTTCATCGATGAGACCGGGGCTAGCACCAAGATGGCCCGGCTGCACGGTCGAGCACCTCGCGGCGAGCCGCTCCGCGCGAGCATCCCACACGGCCACTGGAAGACGACGACCTTTACCGGCGCGCTGCGGCTGACCGGCATGACCGCGCCGATGGTCCTCGACGGCCCGATGCCGGCGAGTGGTTCCTTGCCTACGTCGAGCAGGTGCTCGGCGCGGCGCGTCGGTGGCGCGAGGTCCCGCCCATCCAGCCGCACCCTGACCAGGCCGCACCTGCACCAGATCGACAACGTCGATGTGCTCGCCCTCACGCCCTACCTGCCGGCTCTCTCGCGCGCCGACGTCTAGAACAGCGCCGTCTTCGACAACCTCACGTGACCCGATAGTCGCAACGGCCGTTCGTCCGAGATAAACAAGTGACCTAGGTTATGATGCCGGCAGGAAGCCGCGAAAGTCCGCTTCTGGGTCCAATAACGTCCGAAAGATCAAGATTACTTAGCCTTCTCGCAAACATTCCGGATCGTCAGCGCCTGGATAAGTGCAGGCAATTTTTCAAGATGCTTGTCCAGGGTGATCGGATAGTCACGGACGCGGACGCCGGTCGCGTTGTAGACCGCATTCGCCACCGCCGCAGCGACGCCGCACAGGCCGAGTTCCCCAATACCCTTGGCCTTCATCGGCGACACCTTGTCGTCGGCCTCGTCAAGGAAGATCACCTCCTGGTGGGGGATGTCGGCGTGGACCGGCACCTCGTAACCGGCGAGGTCGTGGTTGACAAAGAAGCCGAAGCGGGTGTCGACCGCAAGTTCCTCCATTAGCGCACCACCAACCCCCATGGTCATCGCGCCGATGACCTGGCTGCGCGCGGTCTTGGGGTTGAGGACGCGCCCCGCGGCGCAGACGGCGAGCATCCGGCGGACGCGGATCTCGCCGGTAAAGGCGTCGACCGCTACCTCGACGAAGTGTGCGCCAAAGGTCGACTGCTGATATTCCTTGTCGAGGTCGCCCCAATGCATCGTGTCCTCGGCGACGATCTCGCCGCCCCTAACTGCATCGGCGAGGGCGACACGGCGATTGCCGCTGCGGACGTGGCCGTCCTCGAACACCGCATCGGCCGAGTTGACCCCGAGGTTCTGCGCGATCGCCTCGCGCAGCTTGACGCACGCGGCGTAGACCCCCGAGGTCGAGCTGCCAGCACCGAACTGGCCGCCCGACCCTGCCGACACGGGAAAGGACGAATCGCCGAGGCGTACGACGACGCGATCGAGCGGCACACCCATCATCTCGGCGGCGGTCTGGGCGATGATGGTGTAGCTGCCGGTGCCGATGTCGGTCATGTCGGTCTCGACCGTAACGACGCCGTCGTGGCCCAGCCGCACACGTGCCCCCGACGTGACGTTGAGGTTGTTGCGGAAGGCGGTCGCGACGCCGAGGCCGATCAGCTGATCGCCGTCGCGAGTGTTCCCCGGCCGCGGATTGCGCGCCGACCAGTCGAACCGCGCGGCTCCGTCGCGGAGGCAGCGGATCAGCTGACGCTGCGAGAACAACCGACCAGGCTTCTCGGGGTCTTCTTGCGTGTCGTTGACGATGCGGAACTCGACGGGGTCCATGCCCAGCTTCTCGGCCATCTCGTCCATCGCAATCTCGAGCGCCATCAGCCCCGATGCCTCGCCAGGCGCGCGCATCGCGTTGCCCTCGGGTAGGTCGAGAACGGCGAGGCGCGTTCCGATCAGGCGATTGGGCGCGGCGTAGAGCAGCTTGGTCTGCGCCGTCGCCGTCTCGGGGCTGCCATCGGGCAGGTTGCCCGAGGTCGAGATGTGGCTGATCGAGGTCAGCTTGCCGCCGCGTGTCGCGCCGAGCCTAATGCGCTGGATCGTCGCCGGACGGTGGGTCGAGTTGTTGAACATCATCGGCCGCGTCATCGCGACCTTTACCGGCCGTCCCGCCGCCTTTGCGCCCAGCGCCGCCATGACTGCATCGGCTCGAAGGAACAGCTTGCCGCCAAAGCCGCCGCCGATGAACGGCGAGTTGACGCGCAGATTTTCCTTCGCGATGCCGAGCGTCTGGGCAAGGTCGTCGTGCGCCCAGGCGATCATCTGGTTCGACGTCCATACCGTCAGCTTGTCGCCCGACCACGACGCGACGGTGGCGAACGGCTCCATCATGGCGTGCGCCTCGTCGGGCGTCGTGTAGGTCGCGTCGAGGGTAACCGGGGCGGCGGCGAATGCGGCCTCGAAGTCGCCGACGCGGTCGAGCACTGCGGGCTTCGACTTGTCCTTGTCCTCGCTGTGTAGTGGCGCGGTCGGCGCGGCGGCGGCGAGATCGAAGTGGCCGGTGCCGCGGACATAGTCGACGTCAATCAGCGCAGCGGCTGACCGCGCCGCCTCGAAGGTGTCGGCGACGACGATGGCGACCGCCTGGTGGTAGTGCTCGATCTCGGGACCGGCGAGGAGATTGGCGGTGTTCTTGCTGCCCTTGCCGAGCTTGCCGGCGTTGGCATAGGTCACCACCGCGCGGACCCCGGGGGCGGACTCGGCGTGGGTCGTGTGGATCGCCGCGATGTGGCCTTTGGCGATCGCGCTGCCCAAGATGAAGCCATAGAGCTGGCCCGGCGCGACGTCGTGGCGCTCGTACGCGTAAGGCGCCATCCCGGTCGTCTTGAACTTGCCGTCGACGCGGTCATGGGCGACGCCGACGACCTTCATTCGGTCGATCGGGTTGATCCCGGCGGGCGTATCGAACTTCATGCCGGCCTCGCTTGAGCAATCGTCGCGGCGAGCGTGCGCGTCGCCAGCGCGATCTTGAACTTGTTGTCGGCGGTCGGGCGGGCGTCGGCGAAGGCGCGGGCGGTGACCGCGGTCGCCCCCTCGGGTAGCGCGGCGTCGGCGGCGTCGCTCCGCCAGGGCTTCGGCGCAACCCCGCCAAAGGCGACCCGCCCCGACCCGTCCGGCTGGATGATGGCCGCGACCGAGACGAGAGCGAAGGCGTACGACGCGCGGTCGCGGACCTTGCGATAGACGTGGTGGCCGCCAACCGGCGGCGGCAGCGTCACCGCGGTGATCAGCTCGCCGGGGGCGAGCGCCGTCTCGAGGTGCGGCGTGTCGCCGGGGGAGTGATGGAATTCGGCAAGCAAGATGGTGCGCGCTGCACCGTGGGCGTCGATCGTCTCGACGCCGGCGTCGAGGACGCGAAGCGCCACCGCCATATCGCCGGGGTAGGTCGCGATACACGCGTCGCTGGTGCCGATCACCGCGAGCTGGCGGCTGTACCCGCCGAGCGCGGCGCAGCCCGATCCCGGCCGGCGCTTGTTGCACGGCTGGTTGGTGTCGTAGAAATACGGGCACCGCGTCCGCTGGAGCAGGTTGCCCGCCGTCGTCGCCTTGTTGCGCAGCTGGCCACTCGCCCCGGCGACGATGGCGCGGGTCAGGACGGCGTAGTCGCGCCGAACGCGCGCATCGGCCGCCAGCGCGGTGTTGCTGACGAACGCGCCGACGCGCAGGCCGCCATCGGCGGTCGGTTCGATCCGGTCGAGCTTGAGGTCCTGGACGTCGACGAGGTGCGTCGGCGTCTCGATCTGCAGCTTCATCAGATCGAGAAGGTTGGTCCCGCCGGCGAGAAACTTGGCTCCCGGTTGGCCCGCGACCGCTGCGGCGGCCGCAGCCGGCGACTTGGCGCGTTCATAGGTAAAGGCCTTCATGCCGCGGCTACTTCGGCGATCGCCTCGGCGATGTTCGAATAGGCTCCGCAACGGCAGATGTTGCCGCTCATCCGCTCGCGGACCTCGGCGTTGGTCGCGCGCATCGGCGCGGTCAGGTCGGCGCTGACGTGGCTCGGGATACCCGCCTTGATCTCGCCGAGGACCGCGACCGCCGAACAAATCTGCCCCGGCGTGCAATAGCCGCACTGAAAGCCGTCGTGCTTGACGAACGCCGCCTGGAGCGGGTGAAGCCGGTCGGGCGTGCCGAGCCCCTCGATCGTCGTCACCTTGTCGCCGTCGTGCTGGAGGGCGAGACTGAGGCAAGCGTTGATCCGCTTGCCGCCGGCGATGACGGTGCACGCGCCGCACTGGCCGTGGTCGCAGCCTTTCTTGGTGCCCGTCAGTCGGAGATGATCGCGGAGCAGGTCGAGCAACGTCGTTCGCGGATCGACTTCGACGCGGTGATGCTCGCCGTTGATGGTCAACGCCAACGGCATTGCACCGGGTGGTGGCGACGGGGCGGCCCGCACGCTCTTCGTAGGAATGGCGGCGACGGTCACGGTTGCCGCTCCGCCAGCGAGAACCCCGCGGCGAGAAACGCGGATACCGGTCGTCGCTTTTTCATGGCGTTCACGACTCATAGGATCGACACCGAAGCAAGGGATCGTTCTCATGCTCATACAGGAGAGGCGACCGTCAATCCCTCTTCGCCTCACTACGACATTGCAACATCGGCGGCAGCCCATCATCGTCAGGCAAAAGTAGTCAAGATGGCGAGTTGAGACTTATTATTGTGACGTCGAAATGAGCAGACTGTCGATGAAGATGAATGGATGAGTCCTTTTAAGGCTCCTTCACACGCAGCCGAGCGTCTGATTTTGGAGTCATGGGTACGGGTGGTTCGCCTCGACAGCGGGCGAACCGTGGCCGACAAGGCCGGATGCCTTCGAACCGCTACTACCACGGGCCCGTCAGTGATCATTTCGACGGGCTTCGCTTCTTCAATCCCGGCCAGCCGACGACCGACCGGACGCTGATCGATCTCTTCCGCTGGCGGCTGAACACGCCTCGTTCGGATTGGCCCACATCGGCCCCGGTGACGACGGCCAAGCCCGAGCCACGCACCAACCATCTTCGCATCACGATGGTCGGCCATGCAACGTTGTTGATCCAGGCGGCGGGTGTGAACCTGCTGACAGATCCGGTCTGGTCGGAACGCACAAGCCCGTTCGCAGCCTTCGGTCCGAAGCGCGTGACCGTCCCCGGCATCGCCTTCGACGATTTGCCGCCGATCGATGCCGTGCTGGTCAGCCACAACCATTATGACCACCTCGACCTCGCGACGCTCAGCCGGCTCCACGCGGCGCACGCGCCGCTGATGGTCATGCCCCTTGGCAACGACACAATCGTCCGCGCCTCCGTGCCGGGCGCGAGGATCACGGCGAGCGACTGGCACGACCGCGTCGAGATCGCTCCGGGCGTCACCACGGCGTTGACCCCGGCGACGCACTGGTCGGCGCGCGGAATACGCGATAGGCGAATGGCGCTGTGGGCGGGCCATTACCTGACGACGCCGGCGGGGAGCGTCTGGTTCGCCGGCGACACCGGCTACGGCGATGGCGCCATCTTCCACGATCTGCGTAATCGGCACGGGCCGCCCGACGTCGCGCTGCTCGCGCTCGGCGCCTATGCTCCGCGCTGGTTCATGGCCCCGCAGCATATCGACCCGGCCGAGGCGGTCCGGATTTTCGCGGACGTCGGTGCCGGACACGCGCTCGGCATTCACTGGGGAACGTTCCCCCTCAGCGACGAGCCGCGAGACGAGCCCGCGGCTCTCTTGGCTACCGCCCTGGCCGTGTCGGGCGTCGCGTCGAGCCTGTTTCCGGCGACAAAGCCGGGCGAGGTGTTCGACTATCCAGCGGCGTCCGCGCGTCAGTCGATATGAACACCTTCGTCGCCATCGCCCCTGATGGGCACAGGCTTTATCGTCATCGCGATGATTGCATCACGGTTGACCTTGACGAAAGCTTCGCCGCCACGGCTGTGGACACGGTCATCAGCTCCGACAGCTATTTCATACCGTAGGAGACAGGTCGAGCGACCATCACGATCCCCCCACACTCAACCTACATTAACAAGCGTCCGATTTAATGGTGCGCCCGGA
>CAHJWT010000154.1 GCA_903643075.1 Sphingomonadaceae bacterium
TGGTCGTCGCGGCGATGCCGACGCTCGTCCTCGCCGCGGCGCGGGGCAGCCCCGGACGGTGGCTGGCGCGGCCGTTCGCCGTCCTCGGCGCGGCGTCGTACGCGGTCTACGTGCTGGCCAACACGGTCGACCAGTGGGTCGAGACGCTGCTGCCGTGGCGCACGGTCGACGCCGGCTTCGGCGTGGCCACCGCGACGGCGATGGTCGCCGGCCTCGTCGCGCTCGCCCTCGCTGCCGACCGCTGGATCGACGCGCCAGTCCGCGCGGCGCTGACGATCGCATGGCGGCGGCGCAGTGTAGGACAGGACTACCACAGCGCGGCAACACCGCTTAGATAGGTCTTGCGACCCGACAGGAATTCCCATGGCCAGCGCTCCGACCACCGAAACCGCCGACGCCCCGATCGTGCTGACCCCGCCGACGCCGGTCGCGCCGATTGCACCGGCGCGCGCCGCCGGCCTGGTCCCCGTCACCGACGCCGCAGCGACCGAGCTCGACAAGCGCGCCGACAGCTTCGTCACCGATCTCGTCGCGCTCGACGCCGCCAGCCCCGAGTTCGGCCGCAAGGTCGACGAGCTGACCGCGCTCGGCGCGAGGCAGATCGCCGACGCCGCCGGGCAGACCAACCGCTTCCTCGACCGGCCGGTCAGGACGATGGACGGCGAGGGCGGCATCGGCCACGACCTGACGGCGCTCCGACAGACGGTCGAGGACCTCGATCCGGTCAAGCGCGGCAAGCTGACCAGCCGCAAGCGCCTGTTCGGGCTGATCCCGTTCGGCGGCGACAAGCTCCGCGACTATTTCGACAGCTACAAGTCGGCGCAGAGCCACATCTCGACGATCCTCGAACGCCTCAAGGACGGCAAGGACGAGCTGCTGACCGACAACGCCGCCGTCGACGTCGAGCGCGCCAACCTGTGGGACAAGATGGGCAAACTCGAGCAGATGGTCCACGTCTCGAAGACGCTCGACAGCAAGCTCGAGGAGAAGGCGGCCGAGCTCGACTACAGCGACCCGGCCAAGGCGAAGGCGATCCGCGAATCGGCGCTGTTCTACGTCCGCCAGCGGACGACCGACCTCCTCACCCAGATGGCGGTCTCGGTCCAGGGTTACCTCGCGCTCGACCTTGTCAAGAAGAACAACATCGAGCTGATCAAGGGCGTCGACCGCGCGTCGACCACCACCGTCGCCGCGCTGCGCACCGCCGTCACCGTCGCGCAGGCGCTGACCGCGCAGAAGCTGGTCCTCGAGCAGATCGGCGCGCTCAACACGACAACCGCGAAGATGATCGACGGCACCGGCGAGCTGCTCCGCACCCAGACCGGGCAGATCCACACCCAGGCGGCGTCGTCGACGATCCCGATCGAGACGCTCCAGCGCGCGTTCCAGAACATCTACGCGACGATGGACGCGATCGACACGTTCAAGGTCCAGGCGCTGGCGTCGATGAAGACCACCGTCGACACGCTCGGCAACGAGGTCGAGAAGTCGCGCGGCTACATCGCCCGCTCGGCCGGCCAGGCGCAGCTCAAGGGCGCCGCGCCTGTCGCCATCGGCTCGACGTTCGCCCCGGTATGAGCCAGCCGCGATGAAGATGCGCCGCCGCTTCGAGGACGTCGAGGACACGCTGGAATGGGCCAGCGGCCACCTCGATCGGATGCCGCTCCTCGCGCCGCTGGCGCAGGGCATCCGCGACGGGCGCGCCGGGCGCGATGCCCAGCGCCGGCGGCGCGAGCGGCGAACCAAACGGATCGCGCGAAAGGCGCGGCGCATCGCGCTGACCATCGTCGCGGCGATCGTCGGCACCATCGTCTGGGGCCTCGCGATCGGTCCGATCGGCGTCGGCACGCTGCTCCTCCTGATCCTCGCCACGGTGGCGGTGTGCGTCGCCCTCGGCATCTTCCCCGGCGAGGAGACGATCGCGCCGGTCAAGCTCGCCACCGCCCGCCCCGCGGTCCTCCCGGCGCAGGTCGACGCGTGGCTCGATGCCAAGCGCCGCGCGCTGCCCGCGCTCGCCGCGCCGAAGGTCGACGCGATCTCGGCGCAGCTCGCCGCTCTCGCGCCGCAGCTGGCCAAGGTGCCGGCGGGGGATCCCGAGGCGCTCGAGTTGAACCGCCTGCTCGGCAAGCACCTGCCCGATCTCGTCGACCGCTTCGAGCAGGTGCCGCCGGCGCAGCGCAAGCAACCGCTTGCCCCCGGCGGCCCGACGGTGGAACGCCAGCTCGTCGACGGCCTCGGCCTGATCGAGGCCGAGCTCGCCCGGGTCAACGAGCGGATGGCGGCGAGCGACCGCGACGCCTTCGCCGTCCAGGGCAAGTTCCTCGAAAGCCGCTACGGGAAAGACGGGACGATTTAGCTGCCTTACCGTCATCCCGGCCTGCGCCAGGATGACCCGCTGGCTTGGTGGTTGCCGTCGCCGCTAAACCCAGCCTTCGAGCACTTGGTCGGGCGGGCGGTGGCCGTCGGCCCAGCTGCGGATGTTGGCGATGACCTTCTCGCCCATGTCCTGCCGCCCCTCGAAGGTCGCCGAGCCGAGGTGCGGCGCGAGGACGACGTTCGGCATCGCCAGCAGCGCCGCGTCGACGTGCGGCTCGCGTTCGAACACGTCGAGCCCCGCCCCGGCGAGACCATTGCGCGCGAGGCACGCGACGAGCGCCGCCTCGTCGACGACGCCGCCGCGGGCGACATTGATCAGATAGGCGTGGCGCGGC
The DNA here is from genome assembly GCA_903643075.1 of Sphingomonadaceae bacterium. Taxonomy (GTDB): domain Bacteria; phylum Pseudomonadota; class Alphaproteobacteria; order Sphingomonadales; family Sphingomonadaceae; genus Polymorphobacter_B. Next base: position 2,712 of record CAHJWT010000154.1, read on the forward strand.
ATCAGGCGGAGCGCGGCGTCGTCGATCAGGTGGTGGGTCTCGGGAGTCAGCGGGCAGTTGATCGAGACGAGGTCGACCCGCGCCAGCATCGCCGCCAGCGTCGGCCACCACGTCGCCTCGACCGCGCCCTCGGCCGCTGCCGGCAGCCGGTGGCGGTTGTGGTAGTGGACCTGGAGGCCGAAGGCGCGCGCCCTCGCCGCGACCGCCTGGCCGATGCGGCCCATGCCGACGATGCCCAGCCGCTTGCCGGTGACGCGGCTGCCGAGCATTCCGGTCGGCGACCAGCCTCGCCAGTCGCCGGCGCGGAGCAGCTTCTCGCCCTCGCCGATCCGCCGCGCGACGCCGAGGATCAGCGCCATGACCATGTCGGCGGTGTCGTCGGTGAGGACGCCGGGGGTGTTGGTGACGACGATGCCCTTCGCCCGCGCCGCGGCGAGGTCGATATGATCGACGCCGGTGCCGAAGTTGGCGAGGAGCTTCAGCCGCGGCCCGGCGGCGGCGACGACGTCGGCGGTCAGGTCGTCGGTCACCGTCGGCACGACGACGTCGGCGCGGCCGAGCGCGTCGGCGAGCCCGGCGGCGTCCATCGCCACGTCGTCGAAGTTGAGTTCGACGTCGAACAGCTCGGCCATCCGCGTCTCGACCGCCTGCGGCAGACGGCGGGTGACGACGACCTTGGGGCGAGCGACGGGCATAGTGTCAGGGCTACGCAGCCGTGCCGCGGATGACAAGTGGCACGGCTGCCGGAGTCGCGCTATGCGGCCGCGATGCTGTTCGCCCTCGCCCTCGCCGCCGCGACCGCCGCCGCCGTGCCTGCGGCGAAGCCGCCCGCCGTCGACCGCGACGCGACCGAGGGGCTGTCGGGGCTGCCGGTGCCGCGCTTCGTCACTGTCAAGTCCGACAGGGCGTACCTCCGCGCCGGTCCCGGCGACCGCTATCCGGTGACGTGGGTCTATGTCCGCAAGGGGCTGCCGGTCGAGGTGGTCCGCGAATACGGCATCTGGCGGCAGGTCCGCGACATCGGCGGGTCGGTCGGGTGGATGAACAAGCAGCTGATCAGCGGCAACCGCACGGCGATCGTCGCCGGGAAGGTGCGGACGCTGTACGGCACCCCCGACCTCCAGGGCCGTGCGATGTGGCGCATCGCGCCGGGCGCGATCGTCCGCGTCGTCCTGTGCAGCGAGGCGTGGTGCCGCGTCGACCGCGGCGGCAAGTCGGGCTACATCCTTCGCGCGCAGCTATGGGGCGTGACGGCGGGGGAGAACATCGGGTAGCGCGTCCCCCCCGCGGACGAACAGCAGCACGACTAATCCGGCGAGGACCAGTCCCGGGATCGGCAGCAGCCCGAGCCGCTGCGAGCCGCTCGCCGAGGTCGCGATCTCGACCAGCATCGGCCCGAGCCACATCGTCGCCGTCCCCGTGATCGCGAACAGGCCGAAGAAGACGCCGATGCGGTCGGGCGGGACGACGCGGGTCAGCATCGTCCGCCGCGACGCATACGCCGCCGTCACGCTGACCGCGCCGAGGAAGCCGCAGCCGAGGAGGCCGAGATCGGGCAGCGTCGTGAACATCGGGCCGTGCCACAGCGGCGCATGAAGCGCGCGGTCGTACGGCTGATAGAAGAAGCTCGTCCGCGTCTGGCCGAACGACATCAGCTGCGACGTGACGACCCCGGCGAGCTCGAGGACCAGCGCGCGCTTCGGCCCGATCCGCTGGTCGAGGACGCCGGCGAGGACGCCGCCGACGACCGAAAAGACGCTGAGGATCATGCCGTAGGCGAGAAGCTCGAGGCTGCCCCAGCCCATTGCGCCGGCGGCGTAGATGCCGGTGAAAACGAGGATGCCGGTCAGGCCGTCGGTGAACAGGAGGACACTGGCGAGGTAGAGGAGCGCGTTGGTGTGTCCGCGCGCCTGGGCGGCGAGGTCGACGAGGTCGGTGAGGCCGCCGCGCAGCGCCGCGCCGAGCCGCAGGCGCGTCGCGGGAACGTCACGGACGAAGGCGAACAGCGGCAGCGAGCCGACGAGCATCAGCCCGGCGGCGATCGGCGCGACGATCCGGTCGGTCTGGTGCGTCGCCGGATCGAGCCCGAACAGCGGGTGGGCGGGGATGAACCCCCACGCGACCTTGCCCGGCAGCGCGAAGGCCCAGACGACGAAGGCGAGGACCGAGACCGACAGCGCGTTGACCAGCGCGAGCGCCGCTCCCGACGCCGCGCCGGCGCGCGCCATGCCGACCGCGGGCAGCAGCAGCGCGTTGTGGAGCATGTCGGACACCGACGTCAGCCAGCCCATCAGCGCGAGGACGACGAGCGTGCCGGTGATCGCCGCCGCGCTGCCCGGCGTCACCCACCACAGCGCGGCGAGGAGCGGGACCATGACCGCGACCGTCGCCGCCAGCCACGGCTTCCGCGGCCCCAGCCGGTCGACCGTCGCCCCCAGCAGCGGCACGGTCAGCAGGACGAGCCAGCCGGCGTACTTGGCCGCCGCCGCGACGAGGATCTGGCCGCGCACCGCGTCGCCGACGACGTCGCGGACGAAGTACGGTGCGAAGACGTAGATCGTGATGAGGACGAAATACGGGTCGCGGCTGCCCTGGAACAGCGCCCAGCTCCACCCCGCGCGGGTCAGGCGGCCAGGCGCGAAAGGCGGCGCGGCCGGCGGCGCGAGAGCAGTGTCCATCGATCCTCCCGGCGCGGTTGCTGCGATGATGGCGCAATTAGCGGGCGGCGGCTAGGGCGGCGCGCTGTCCTACACGCCGATGATCGGCTATGGTGTGGATCGCCGACCGTCGTGGTCGGCGCGCTCTTTCTCATCGTCGGCTCGACCATGCCCGTCCGCTTCAGGCGCGGCGGATCTCGCCCGTACTCTGCGTTCGCTTCGCCTGCGTAGGAGAGGGTTCTTGCATTCGCGGATCGGTTACGGAAGCGTAAATGAAATCACGGCACGGGCGTGTACTTCGCTTTCGCCTTCGTAGGATAAGCAGCGCGCATTTCGGCCGTGAAACGTGCCGGATCGGTTCATCGAAAGCTCGCACCACGCGGCGGCGTACGGTCCGGAAATCAAGCGAATACGTGTGAGCTTTCGTCGATCCCGGCGACGGTCACCGTCGGATGAGACGAACCGGGGCGGTTCCTACCCGGCCAGCCCCACCCGCCGCAGCCAGACACGGCGCTTGAAGCGGGCGGCGGCCTCGTCGGGGCCGAAGCCATCCTCGATATGGACATGAGGGATGTTCGGCCCGAAGCG
>CAHJWT010000155.1 GCA_903643075.1 Sphingomonadaceae bacterium
GCTTTTGCAACATGCTGGAAGAGGCGCTGGCGACGCGGCCCGACTTCATCGGTACGGCGGCGGCGGCCGATCTCGCGCGCCTTCAGGATGCGCTGCCGCCGGTCGCCTTCGCCGCAATCGAGCCGGGCCTCGACGCCGCGTTCGGCGCGCCGTGGCGGTCGCTGTTCGCGTCGATCGACCCGGTCGCCGTCGGCGCGGCGTCGGTCGCGCAGGTTCACCGGGGCGTCACGAGCGACGGCCGCGCGGTCGCGGTCAAGGTTCTCCGTCCCGACATCGAGACCGACTTCGCCCGCGCGATCGAGACCTACGAGTGGGCCGCCGACCGCCTCGAGCAGCAGGGCGGCGAGTTCGCCCGGTTGCGTCCGCGGCAGGTCATCGCGCTCTTCAAGAGCTGGACGCTGACCGAACTCGACCTGCGCCGCGAGGCGGCGTCGGCGTCGGAACTCAAGGCGGCGATGGCGGCCGAACCCGACTTCGTCGTCCCCGACGTCGACTGGGCGCGGAGCAGCCGCCGCGTCCTGACGATCGGCTGGATCGACGGGATCAAGCTCAGCGACCGTGCCGCGGTCGACGCGCTCGCCATCGACCGCAAGGCGCTGGCGGCGACGATGGTGCGCAGCTTCCTCCGCCAGGCGATCGCCGACGGCTTCTTCCACGCCGACATGCACCAGGGCAACCTGTTCGTCATTCCCGGCAGCCAAGGCGGCGGCGGGGCCGCCGTCGGCCCGCCCAAGATCGGCGTCATCGACTTCGGCATCATGGGCCGCCTCGACCGCCGCGCGCGGGTCTACCTCGCCGAAATCCTCTACGGCCTCCTCGTCGGCGACTACAAGCGCGTCGCCGAGATCCATTTCGAGGCGGGCTATGTCCCGTCGCACCACGACGTCGGCGAGTTCGCGACAGCGCTACGCGCGGTCGGCGAGCCGATCCGGGGGCTCGCCGCGCGCGACATCTCGATCGCCAACCTGCTCGACGGGCTGTTCGGCATCACGCGCAGCTTCGACATGCCCGTCCAGCCACACCTCCTCCTCCTGCAGAAGACGATGGTCATGGTCGAGGGCGTCGCGCTGACGCTCGATCCCGACGTCAACATGTGGCAGGTCGCCGAGCCGTTCGTCCGCGACTGGATCCGGGGCGAACTCGGGCCGCTGTCGCGCGGGGCGGACGCTCTGATCCTCGGCCTCCGCGCGCTGGCGCAGGTGCCGCGGGTGTTCCGCCAGCTGATCGCGCAGGTGCCGGTCGAAGGGGCCGCGCCGCCGGGCCTGCCGCTGCCGATCGCCATGCCCGAGGAGGTCAGCGTCCGCGCCCGCATCCGCCTTGGCTGGTTCGTCGTACCGCTCCTCGCCGCCGGGGCTGGCCTCGGCTGGCTGGCAGCGGCGCTGCGCTAGGGTGTCGCCGGCACGGCGAAGTCGATGACGTAGTCGCAGGTGTGCGGGTCGTGGCGCAGCGGGGCACGGAGCTGGCGCGCGAGCCCGGTCAGGATGCGCACCGCCGGCTTGCTTGGATCGCCGGTCAGATCGGCGCAGAAAGCCGCCGCGCTGATCTTCAGCCATGCCGCGCCGCCGCCGTCGGCCCCGGCGGTGACCTTGATCTGCGCCCGATCGGGGGCCGTAGCATGCGCCGCCAGTCCGACCAGCTCGGTGATCAGGAAGGCCAGGGGGACCGCGGTATCCTGGGCGACGGCGAAGCGCGGGACGTCGCACGTCAACCGCGGCGCGAAGCCCTCGCTCGTCGCGATCGTCTGCTCGAGGCTGGCGCACAGGTCGGTGATCAGCGCACGCAGGTCGACGCCGTTCGCCGCCTCGTCGTCGTACATCCAGCGGTGGACGAGGGCGAGCGCACCGACCCGCGCCTGGACCGCGGCATAGGCGCGACCGATCGCGGGATCGGTCGTGTCGCGCGCCTGGATCGACAGCAGGCTGGCGACGATCTGGAGGTTGTTCTTGACTCGGTGGTGGACCTCGCGCGTCAGCCGGCGCTGCTCGTCGAGCGCCGCGCGCATCGCCGCGTCGTGCACCGCGCTCTCGTCGGCCATCCGGTCGAACGCCTCGCCGAGCGCCGCCATCTCGACGCTGCGCCAGTCGGTCGTGCCGAGGCGGATGCTGGTGTCGCCGGCGCGGAAGCGCTCGACCGCGGTGCGCATTCCCGTCAACGGCTGGACCAGCAGGCGGTTGGCGATCAGCCAGCCGATCATCAGCGCCGACAGCCACATGATCAACGGTAGCGCCAGACCGACCCACCGCTCGGGCGACACATGCCCGGCGTGCTCGATCGTCTGGCGATAGGCCGATGCCGTGACGTACGTCGCAAGTCCGCCCAGCGGCAGGAGCGCGCCGGTCAGCGCGACGATCACCCTGACCGACAGCGGCCAGTGTCGAAACGACCACTCTATGTTATACGTCCGGTCGTCCGGCACGGCTATCCCAGTTTGCGCAACAGCTCGGCAAACGCATCGGGAATGGGTTCGGCGGCGGCGTCGTCGAAAATTTGCCGCAGCCGCGAGCCGATCGCGGCTGCGCGCTCGGCTGGCGCGATCGGTGCGGGAGGAACGAGGGGCGCGTCGCAACCGTCGGTCGACATCATCGGCACGCTATCCTCAATGCCGTACTCCTAGACGCAAACGTTGACGTTCGGAAACAAAAAACCGGATCGTCTGTTCGTCTACGGCGTAACCGTCTAAGGGCTGCGCGGGTCCGCATTATTCGACGCTGCATGAACAAAGGGGAAACCATGACGCTTGCTTCCGAGATCGCGCCGCATTTGCCGTACCTGCGGCGCTATGCCCGTGCGCTGACCGGAAGCCAGAGCCACGGCGACGCCTTCGTCCGCGCCGCGCTCGAGGCGATCGTTCAGGCCCCCGGCGATTTTCCCCGCGACGTCGACGCGCGGCTGGGGCTCTACAAGACGTTCCACGCGATCTGGTCGACCGCCAATGTCGACGTAGCCCCCGAGCCGAACGACGTCGCGAGCTTCGAGCGCGTCGCCCAGGACCGGCTCGCCGCGATCACGCCGCTGTCGCGGCAGGCACTGCTGCTGACCGCGATGGAAGGCTTCACCAATGACGATGCCGGCTACCTGATCGACGCGAGCTCGACCGACGTCGCCAGCCTCGTCGCCGAGGCGCTCGCCGAGATCGACCGGCAGACGGCGACGCGCGTCCTCATCATCGAGGACGAGCCGATCATCGCGATGGACCTTGAATCGATCGTCCACGATTTGGGCCACGAGATCACCGGCGTCGCCGTCACCCGCGACGAGGCAGTCAAGCTCGCGCGTGAGATCAAGCCCGGCCTCGTCCTCGCCGACATCCAGCTCGCCGACGCCAGCTCGGGGATCGACGCGGTCAAGGACATCCTCGGCGAATTCAGCGTGCCGGTGATTTTCATCACCGCCTTCCCCGAGCGCCTGCTGACCGGCGAGCGGCCCGAGCCGACCTTCCTCATCACCAAGCCGTTCCAGCGGTCGACGGTCAAGGCGGCGATCGCCCAGGCGCTGTTCTTCAATTCGACGGCGGCGTTCGCATCGTGAGCGACGAGCCCGAGAAGCTCACTGAGACCGAGGCCAAGGGGGGTTCGCGGACCTTGGCCAACCGCAACGTCATGCTTATCTCGATCGCGATCGTGGTTATCGCCTTTGTCGGAATCTTCGCGTATTTCGCATCGCGTAGCTGACGTCGGCGACACCCGGGGCGGGAGACACGAGCATGACCTACGTCGCGGGCAAGGCGCGCAATGCCACGCGTGCCAAGAGTGTGGCCGCGGTGCCGCAGCCGGAAGCGGTGCGCGACATCGGCTCGTACCTGCGGACGGCCTTCGCCGACGCGGCTAACGCCGAATTGCCATCGGTGTTCGCCGACCTCCTCGCCAAGCTCGGTGAGGGCGAGGACAAGCCGGTCTTCGTCCGCGACGCGCTGCCCGACAAGGAGTTCAAGGTCCAGCTCGCCCAGGTCATTCCCCACCTGCGCGCTTTCGGGCGGTCGCTGTCGGGCAGCCGCGACCTCGCCGACGACCTCGTCCAGGAGACGCTGCTCAAGGCGTGGGCGGCGCGCGACCGCTTTCAGGCGGGGACCAACATGCGCGCGTGGACCTTCATCATCCTGCGCAACCTGTTCCTCAGCCAGATGCGTCGCGCGCGGTTCAAGGGCGAATGGGACGATTTCACCGCCGACCGCCTCCTTGCCATGCCGGCGGGACAGGACCGCCAGATCGATTTGAGCGACCTTCAGCGCGGCCTGCTCCAGTTGCCGCAGGCACAGCGCGAGGCGCTGATCCTCGTCGGGGCTGGCGGTTTCGCCTATGAAGAGGCCGCGTCGATCTGCAACTGCGCCGTCGGCACGATCAAGAGTCGCGTCGCCCGCGGCCGCGCGGCACTCGAGATCATCCTCAACGAAGGCCTGCTGCCGTCGCGCCGGCTCGATGCCGACGCGCATGGCGTGTCGTCGCTCAACCAGATCATGGGCCAGGTCGACACGCTCGCACGGGGGTAGCGCCAGTTCCGCCCCCCGTCGGGGGAGACGGCGCGAAGCGCCGGAGGGTTGGGCGAGAGGTCGCCTCCGCCCTCGCTCACCCGTCTGTCACGGCTGCGCCGTGCCACCTCCCGCGGTAGGGGAGGAATTCAGCTCGAACACCGGTTCGAATCCGCCGAAGATCATCCGCTTGCCGTCGAACGGCACCGCGCCGCTCATCATCCGCGGATCGGTGCGCATCCGCTCCATGCCCGCATCGCGCGTCGCCTTGTCGGGCCATTCGATCCACGCGAAGACACCGCCTCGTCGCCGGTCGCCGCGACCGCGCGAAAGAAGTCGGTCGTCGTGCCGGGGGGAACGTCGTCGCCCCAGCACTCGACGACGCGCGTCGCGCCGAACTCGAGGAAGATCGGATCGATCCGCCGGGCATGATCGACGAAGGCGTCGCGCTGGCCGCGCGCCACCGGAATGACGAAGCCGTCGACATAGGCCATGGCGCTATTTCCCGACCGGGCTGGCGATCGACCAGACGTGGCCGAACGGATCGCCGACATGGCCGTAGCGGTCACCCCAGAACATGTCTTGGAGCGGCATCCGCACGCTCGCCCCGGCGGCGACGGCGCGGTCGAACCACGCGTCGGCATCGTCGACCTGAAGGTGGAGGACCGTCCCCGCCGGCGGCCCCTCGGGCGTTGCGCCGGGTCCCTTGTATTCGGGGAAGTCGTCGTTGAGCATCAGCGACGCGCCGTTGACGTGGAGGTGGGCGTGCATGATCCGCTGTCCGTCGTCGGCGAGCATCCGCGTCAGCTCGGTCGCGCCGAACGCGGCTGCATAGAAATCGATCGCCTCCGCCGCGCGGTTGCCGAGGATCATGACGTGCGGGGTCAGCCCCCCGGTCGGCCCCTGGTTCGGCTGTGGTGTCAGGTCGGGCATCGCGCGTCCCCTGCGTCGAGTCGTCGCGGGTCTAGCAGATATGAAGCCTCACGTCAGGCGGCGGCGAGATCGCAATAGGCGAAGCCGCCGCACATCGTCCGCTCGCCCGATACGTGGGCGACCGGGGCCGCGAATCCCGGCCCGGCGTGGACGAAGGTATGGAACTCGCGTTCTCGCCGCATGGATCGACCGTCGGCGGCAGGTCGGCGACGAAGCGGCGGTCGACGGAGCGCCCGGCGAAGCCGGCATCGAGCGCGGCGAGATCGACCGCGACGACCACCGCGCGAAACCCAGCGTCGACGAACTCGCCGATCAAGTCGCCGGTGTCGCGGCCCCATAGCGGAAAGATCGGGGCCATCCCGTGACGCGCGGCGAGGCCTTCGCGCCACGCGCTGATGTCGGCGAGGAACAGGTCGCCGAAGGCGATCGTCGCGATGCCGCGGTTGCGGTCGCGCGCAAACGCCGGGGCCAGGGCCCCCTCGTAGGCGTCGTTGCTCGGCGTCGCCGGCAGCGCGACGACGTCGAGCGGCACGCCGAGCGCCGCCGCCTGCGCCG
>CAHJWT010000156.1 GCA_903643075.1 Sphingomonadaceae bacterium
GTGAGCGACGCCGGCGGCATCGTCTCGTCGACGCGCGTCCGCGCGGCGTTGCGCGACGCCGATCCGGGCGCGGCCGCCACCCTGCTGACGCGGCCCTTCGCGATCCGCGGCGTCGTTGAGCACGGCGCGAAGCTCGGCCGCGCTCTCGGTTTTCCGACCGCCAATGTCGCCCTTGGGAGCTACCTGCGGCCTGCCTACGGGGTCTATGCCGTCCGCGTGGCGATCGACGGCGCGTGGGTCGACGGCGTCGCCAACCTCGGCGTCCGCCCGATGATCGAGCCGCCGCTGGAGCTCCTTGAGGTCCACCTGTTCGACTGGGCCGGCGACCTGTACGGGCGCGCGGTTGATGTTGCACTCGTCGCCTTCCTTCGCCCCGAATGGAAGCTGTCGGGGATGGACGCGCTCCGCCGTCAGATCGGGTTGGACGTGGCCGCCGCTCGCACGGCGCTGGCGATTGCACCGGGGCCAAGCGCCGTCTAGACGCGGTCGCCCATGTCCGACCCGATCGATTACAGCGCCACCGTCTTCCTGCCGAAGACCAACTTTCCGATGCGCGCTGGCCTTGCCGAGGCCGAGCCGAAGTGGCTCGTGCGCTGGGCGGCCGAGGACGTCTACGGCACCCTGCGCCGACAGCGCGCGGGGCGCGAGCGCTTCATCCTCCACGACGGGCCGCCTTACGCCAACGGCGACCTCCACGTCGGGCATGCGATGAACAAGATCCTCAAGGACCTGATCGTCCGCAGCCATTCGATGCTCGGCTACGACGCGCCGTACGTTCCCGGCTGGGATTGCCACGGCCTGCCGATCGAGTGGAAGGTCGAGGAGCAGTATCGGGCCAAGAAGCTCGACAAGGATCAGGTGCCGCCGGCCGAGTTCCGCGCCGAATGCCGCGCCTATGCCGCGCACTGGGTCGGCGTCCAGCGCGGCCAGTTCGAGCGGCTCGGGGTGATGGGCGACTGGGCTGCCCCCTACCTGACGATGGATTTCGCGAGCGAGGCGACGATCGTCGCCGAGCTCCTCAAGTTCGCCGCGACCGGGCAGCTCTATCGCGGGGCCAAGCCGGTGATGTGGTCGCCGGTCGAGAAGACCGCGCTCGCCGAGGCCGAGGTCGAGTACGCCGATATCGTCAGCACCCAGATCGACGTGGCGTTCGAGATCGTCGCGGCGCCGAACGCCCCCGAGCTGGTTGGGGCGCACGCCGTTATCTGGACGACGACCCCGTGGACGATCCCAGTCAATCAGGCGATCGCGTACGGGGAGGGGGTCGATTACCGTCTCTGTCGTGTCGGCGAGCCGCTGGACGGTCGGCCGAGCTCGCCTTTTCGCGATCGCATGGTCCTCGTCGCGACCAACCTTTGGGGTGTTTTCGCTGATCGGGTCGGTAGCAACGTGACACCGATGCAGCAAGTTCAAAGCCCCGCTCTCGCCGGTGTCGTCGCCCGCCACCCAATGCATCACCTCGGCGGGTTCTTCGCGCGGCCGCGGCTGTTCCTTGCCGGCGACTTTGTCACCACCGAGCAGGGGACGGGCCTTGTCCACATGGCCCCCGATCACGGCGAGGACGACTTCCTCCTGTGCCGGGCTAACGGCATCGACCCCGTCTTCGCGGTTGAGGGCGACGGGCGGTACCGCGCCGACTGGGCGTGGCTGGGTGGACAGGGATCGGTCACTGACAAGAAGCTCAACGCCGCCGCCGGGCCGATCTGCACCGACCTGCGCGCGACGGGAGCACTGCTGGCGGCGAGCGACGACTACAAGCATAGCTACCCGCATTCGTGGCGGAGCCACGCCAAGCTGATCTTTCGCGCGACGCCGCAATGGTTCATCGCGATGGATTCTCCCTCTCCACTTGAGGGAGAGGGACGGTCGCGCCCTTCGCGCGACCAGGGTGAGGGTGAGGGTGAGTCCGAGGGCGCAGCACCGCCGACTCACCCTCACCCTGGCGGCTTCGCCGCCGGTCCCTCCCCCTCAAAGGGGGAGGGACAGTGGTCGCTCAGGGAAAAGGCGCTCGCCGCCATCGACGCCACCCGCTGGGTTCCCGAGCGGTCGAAGAACCGCATCACCGCGATGGTCGCCGGGCGGCCCGACTGGGTCATCAGCCGCCAGCGGGCGTGGGGGGTGCCGATCACGCTGTTCGTCGACCGGCGGACCGGCGACTATCTCCGCGACCCCGCCGTCGACGCGCGGATCGTCGCCGCGGTCGAAGCCGGCGGGGCGGACGCATGGTGGGCGACCGACCCGGCGGTCTTCCTCGGCCCCGAGCGCTCGCCTGACGACTACGAGCGCGTCGACGACATCCTCGACGTCTGGTTCGACAGCGGCTCGACCCACGCCTTCGTCGTCGAGGGGCGCTACGGCCCCGGCGTCCGCGCCGATCTCTACGTCGAGGGGTCGGACCAGCACCGCGGCTGGTTCCAGTCGTCGCTCCTCGAATCGGTCGGCACCCGCGGCGTCGCGCCGTACCGCGGCGTCCTAACCTACGGCATGGCGCTCGATGCCGAGGGCAAGAAGATGTCGAAGTCGGTTGGCAACGTCGTCGACCCGATCAAGATCAGCGACACGCAGGGGGCCGACATCCTCCGCTTGTGGGTCGGGTCGATCGACTATTTCGACGACGTCAAGATCGGCCGCGAAGTGCTGGCCGGCGCGACCGACACCTACCGCAAGCTGCGGAACACCTTCCGCTATCTCCTCGGCGCGCTAGCCGGGTGGGACGAGGCCGAGCGCGTCGCCGTCGCCGACATGCCCGAGCTCGAACGCTGGGTCCTACACCGCGTCGCCGAGCTCGACGCCGAGTGCCGCCGCGGCGTCGCCGCGCTCGACTTCGCCCCAATGACGGCGGCGCTGGTCGCCTTCGCGCAGAGCGACCTGTCGGCCTTCTACTTCGACATCCGCAAGGACAGCCTCTATTGCGACGCTGCCGACAGCCCGAAGCGCCGCGCCTGCCGAACGGTGCTCGACACGCTGTTCCACGCGCTGACGAGGTGGCTCGCGCCGGTGCTGGCGTTCACCGCCGACGAGGTGTGGCGGACGCGGTTTCCCAGTGCGGGGAGTGTCCACCTCGGCGAGTGGGCCGACTACTCGGCGTGGCGCGACGACGCGCTGGCGGAGCGGTGGGACCGGCTGCGGGCGCTGCGCGGGCTGGCGACGTTGGCGATCGAGCCTGAGCGCAAGGCTAAGACGTTGGGATCGAGCCTCGAAGCCGATCTGACGATCACCGCCAGCCATGAGGCGGCGGCGCTAATCGGCTCGGTCGACTTCGCCGAGCTGGCGATCGTCGCCGGGGTGACGCTGGTGGTCGATCCGGCGGTAGGCGAGGGGGCGCTGGTGACGGTGTCGCGCACCGGTCTACCGCGCTGCGACCGCTGCCGCCGCCATCTGCCCGATGTCTCCCCCGACACCGGGCTGTGCGGGCGCTGTGCCGACGTCGTCGCCGACCTGTCGGTGGCGGCGTGAAGCGCCTCGGCTACGGCCTTGCCGTCGGCGTCTTCGCGCTCGACCAGGTCGTCAAATACTGGGTCGCCGCCGTCCTCGACCTGCGCGCGCGCGGCGTCTTCCCCATCCTCCCCGGCGTCGACCTGACGTGGGTCGAGAACCCAGGCGTGTCGATGAGCCTGCTCCGCGCCGAAGGGCCGGCGATGCGCTGGGTGCTCGTCGCCGTGACGTTCGCCATCGCGGTCGGGGTCGCGGTGTGGATCGCGCGCGAGGCGAACCGGCTCGACACGATCGCGCTCGGGCTGGTCCTCGGCGGCGCGCTCGGCAACATCGTCGACCGGGTCCGCTTCGGCTACGTCGTCGATTTCATCCACCTGTGGTGGCGCGACCATCATTTTTACGTCTTCAACGTCGCCGATGCGGCTATAACCGTCGGCGTCATCCTGCTCGTGCTGCGGAGCGTCGTCGCGCCCGCCGCCGCCCGGCAGGTCTAGGAGTGCTCATATGAAGTCGTGGCCGATCCTGCTGCTGTCCGCCGCCGTGGCCCTCGCCGGGTGCGCCCACCACCGCCAGCGGCTGTCGAACCGCAACGCCCCCGACGAGTTCGCGATCAGCCGCCAGGCGCCGCTGGTCGTGCCCCCCGACTTCAACCTCGCTCCGCCCAAGCCGGGCGCGGCGCGCGCGCTGGCCGACGACGCCCAGACCAACGCGGCGGAGGCGCTGTTCGGCCCCGGGGTGCGGATCACGCCGAAGTCGCCGGCCGAATCGAACCTGCTCGACCGGGCCGGCGCGGCCAAGACCGAGCCGAACATCCGCACCAGCGCCGGCGACCCCGACACGCCGACGGTCAACAAGGGCGCGTTCCTCCGCGAACTGATGGCGGCCCCAGCGAAGACTCTCGACGCAAAGAAGGCGGTGATCACGCTCGGCGGCTGACGCGGCGCGGGCGACCTTCGCCGGCTCAATCCAACAAGGTACACAGTAAAGTACACGCTCGCGCACTAATTCGTTAACCGTATCTTTGGGCATCGAGCCGCGACGGCGTGCGCGCGTCGACGCCAGACATATTTTCCCCACGACGCGCAACGACGATCAACGATGGGAAAGAGCAGCCGGGTCGCCCCGAGTCGCGTCAGCATAACCCGCCACGCAACGTGTAGGACAGCGCGATCGTCGCGGCGCGGACCCGGGCCGGCGTCCGCCGGTTAACGGCGGATGGCGACATCTCCCGAAGCCCGGCTGTGGCGACCGCGGCGCGTCCTCGTCACCCGCGGTGCGCTGGGCTGGGCACACGGCCGCGCCATCGCCGAGCGCGTGGCGGCGCTCGGCGTCGCCGTGACCGAGCTGTCCGGCGATCGCCTCGGCGTCGCCGACATGACCTATGCCGAGGCCAAGTCGACGCTGGCAATCGTCGTCGCGCCGCCGTCGAAGCTGCGCTTCCAGCCGATCGCGCCGTCGGCCGACTGGCGCGTCGACCTCGCCGAGGGCTGCCCGGCGCATTGCAGCTACTGCTACCTCGCCGGGTCGCTCAAGGGGCCGCCGATCACGCGCGCCTACGCCAACCTGCCCGAGATCGTCGGCGCACTCGCCGATCACGTCGGGCGCGGCACCGTCACGTCGCGGTCGGTGGCGCGGGCCGACGAGGGGACGACGTTCGAGGCGTCGTGCTACACCGACCCGCTCGGCATCGAGCATCTGACGGGATCGCTGTCGGCGCTGGTCGCCCACTTCGGGGCGTGGGATGCGCCGGTCCAGCTGCGCTTCACGACCAAGTTCGCCGCCGTCGCACCGCTGCTCGGGCTCGACCACGGCGGGCGGACGCGGATGCGGGTGTCGCTCAATCCGGCGGCGTTCGCGCGGTTCGAGGGTGGGACGGCCCCGGTCGCGGCGCGGCTCGGCGCGCTGCGGGCGATGGCGGCGGCGGGCTACAAGATGGGGCTGACGATCGCGCCGATCATCGCCGCCGACGGCTGGCGCGACGCGTACGGCGGGCTGCTCGCCGACGTCGCCGCCGCGCTCGACGGGGTGCCGAATCCCGACCTGACCGTCGAGCTGATCACCCACCGCTTCTCGGCGGGATCGAAGGCGGTGCTCGACGGCTGGTATCCGGGGTCGAGCCTCGACATGGGACCGGCGGGGCGGGCGGAGAAGCGGACCAAGTTCGGCGCGGTCAAGCACGTCTACGACAAGGCGACGATGACCGAGCTGCGGCGGTGGTTCGAGGCCGAGATCGCCGCGCGGCTGCCGCGGGCGCGGGTGTTGTACTGGACGTGATGCCTTCCTCTCCCCTGAAGGGGAGGGGAGGCGCTACTTGAACAAGCTCCCCAACACCCCGCGCAGGATGCTGCCCCCGACCGTCGCCGCGACCTGGCCGACGCCCGCGCCACCGATCGACTTGCCGAGCGCGCCGCCGGCGCGGCGGCCGAGCTGGGTCGCCATCGACCGGGCCGACCTTGACGAGTCGGACCGAAACGGTGCCACCGGCTTGGATCACATAGACGAACGTCCC
>CAHJWT010000157.1 GCA_903643075.1 Sphingomonadaceae bacterium
ATCTGCTGCCGTCGCCGCCGACGCGACGCCGCGTGGGGCCTATCTCGGCTTCGCCGCGGCCCTTGCGGTCTGGGGCTGGCACGAGCTGAGCTTCCTCCTCGGTGTCGTCACCGGGCCGCGGCGCGCGGGTCTGCCCCGCGGCGTCGGCGGTTGGACCCGGTTCCGGATGGCGGCGGCGACGCTGATCTGGCACGAGATCGCGCTCGCGCTGACGGCGGTCGCGCTGCTCGCGCTGACGTGGGGCCGGCCGAACCAGGTCGCGGCGCTGGCCTTCGCCGTCCTGTTTGTCATGCGCGTCTCGGCCAAGCTTAACATCTTCCTCGGTGTGCCGAACCTGACGGTCGATTTCCTGCCGCCGCATCTCGGCTACCTGAAGAGCTACTTCCGCGTCGCGGTGTTCAATCCGCTGTTCCCGGTGTCGGTCGCGGGCGCATCGGTCGCGGCACTGCTCCTCGCCGAGGCGGCGGCGGTCGCGGCTCCGCCGGCGGCGGTCGGGCTGACGATCCTCGCCGCGCTCGTAGCGCTGGCGACGCTCGAACACTGGTTTCTGGTTCTGCCGTGGCGGGATGCGGCATTGTGGCGGTGGGCGTTACCGGCGCGGGGGTCAACCAGCGCTGGACAAGCACGATAGACGAAGCGATTGGGGATGTTGCCATGAATTACGACGCCATGTTCCAGGATCAGCTCGACGCGTTGCGCGGCGAGGGGGCCTACCGCATCTTCGCCGACCTCGAGCGCCAGCGCGGGTCGTTCCCCAAGGCGAAGCGCCACGTCGACGGCGACGTCCACGATGTGACCGTGTGGTGTTCGAACGATTATCTCGGCATGGGCCAGTCGCCGGTGGTGCTCGACGCGATGCACGCCGCGCTCGACCAGTGCGGGGCCGGGGCGGGGGGCACGCGCAACATCGGCGGGACCAACCACCACCACGTCCTGCTCGAGGCCGAGCTCGCCGACCTCCACGGCAAGGACGCGGCGCTGCTGTTCACCAGCGGCTACGTGTCGAACTGGGCCGCGCTCGGCACCATCGCCAGCCGCCTGCCGAACTGCGTCGTCCTGTCCGACGCCGGCAACCACGCGTCGATGATCGAAGGCATCCGCCACAGCCGCGCCGAGCGGCAGGTGTTCGCGCACAACAGCGCCGACGACCTCGACCGCCGCCTCAGCCGCCTCGATCCCGCGCGACCGAAGCTCGTCGCCTTTGAGAGCGTCTATTCGATGGACGGCGACATCGCCCCGATCAAGGAGCTGTGCGACGTCGCCGATGCCCACGGCGCGATGACCTACCTCGACGAGGTCCACGGCGTTGGCCTCTACGGGCCGCGTGGCGGCGGCGTCGCCGAGCGCGAAGGCCTGATGGACCGGCTGACGGTGATCGAGGGGACGCTCGGCAAGGCGTTTGGCGTGATGGGCGGCTACATCGCCGGGTCGTCCGCGCTGGTCGATTTCGTCCGCAGCTTCGCCAGCGGCTTCATCTTCACCACCGCGCTCCCCCCCGCGATCGCCGCCGGTGCGTGCGCGAGCATCCGCCACCTGAAGGTCAGCCAGAACGAGCGCGACGCCCACCAGGCGCGCGTCGCCAAGGTCCGTCGTCGCCTCAACGCGATCGGCATCCCGCTGATGGACAACCCGAGCCACATCATCCCGGTGATGGTCGGCAACCCGCACCACTGCAAGATGATCAGCGACTGGCTGCTCGACAATCACGGCATCTATGTCCAGCCGATCAACTACCCGACCGTGCCCAAGGGGACCGAGCGGCTGCGGATCACCCCGTCGCCGGTTCACACCGACGCCGACATCGACAAGCTGGTCACCGCGCTGTCGGAAATCTGGAGCCAGTGCGCGCTGGCGCGGGTCGCCGCGGCGGCGTAGCGCCGTCCCGGCTTCCGACGAGGCTGCCTTCGTCCAATCCGGATCGGATAGCTGACGGGCGCCTATCGTCGGCAGTCACCAGTAGTGGCCGGACTGTCGCGACGGATGCCGGCATCGCGTGAGCCCCGGGCCGACCGGGAGACGGTCACGACGCCGCGGGCACCCGTCCCGGCGAGGGCGGGATTAGCGGTCGACCGGCCGCTACCCTATATCCGGCGCTCCTCAGCCGGCGGAGCGCGTCATGCCCTATTTCCTCGTACCGCTCGCGGTCGTCGCGCTGGCATTGCTCACCGTCGCGCTGAAGACCTTCGGCATGAACCAGGAGTACGAGCGCGCGGTGCTGTTCCGCCTCGGCCGGCTGGGGACGACGAAGGGCCCGGGCTGGTACTGGCTGATTCCGTTCGTCGACCGGGTGGTGCGCGTCGACCAGCGGACCAAGACCGTCCAGCTCGAGACGCAGGAAACGATCACCCGCGACGGCGTCGCCGTCCGGGTCAACGCCGTGCTGTGGTTCCGCGCGGTCGAGCCGGCGCGCGTCGTGACGGTGGTCGAAAACTGGCAGGCCGCCGTCATCCAAGCGGCCGAGACCGGCCTGCGCGACGCCGTCGGCCAGAGCGACCTCGACGCGATGCTCAAGGACCGCATCGGCATCAACCAGCGCCTCCTTGGCCTGTTGATCGGCGCGGCCGAGCGTTGGGGCGTCGCGATCGACGCGGTCGAGCTCAAGGACGTCGACATTCCCGAGCAGATGCAGCGCGCCATCGCCCGCGAGGCGGAAGCCGTCCGCGAGAAGCGGTCGCGGATCATCAAGGCCGAGGGCGAGTTCGAAGCGGCGCAGAAGCTCGCCGAGGCGGCGGCGACGATCGCCACATCGCCCGGCGCGCTCGAGTTGCGCCGCCTCCAGACGTTGACCGAGATCGGCGTCGAGCACAACTCGACGATCATCGCCATGCTGCCGGTCGAGCTGCTCCACGCCGCGCAGAAGCTCGCCGGCCTGCCGCCGAAGACCGCCGAGTGAGGCCGCGCCCCGATCCCGTCGCGCCGGGGCAGCAAAGCGTCTGGGACTATCCGCGCCCGGCGATCGCCGAGCCGAGTGTGCGCCATGTCCGCATCGAGCATCGCGGCACCGTCGTCGCCGACACCCGCGCCGCGTTCCGCGTCCTCGAGACGAGCCATCCGCCGGGCTGGTACCTGCCGCCCGCCAGCATCGCCGCCGGGGTCCTGCGGCCGTCCGACCGCCGCTCGTTCTGCGAATGGAAGGGCGTTGCCGCCTACTGGCACCTCGCCGTCGGCGGCGAGGTGCTGCCCGACGTCGCGTGGAGCTATCCCGACCCGACCGCCGGCTTCGCGGGCCTGCGCGACCACGTCGCCTTCTACGCCGCGCCGCTCGACCGGTGCACCGTCGATGGCGAGGTCGTCCGGCCGCAGCCGGGCGGCTTCTACGGCGGCTGGATCACCACCGACCTCGCCGGGCCGTTCAAGGGCATTCCCGGAAGCGCGGGGTGGTAATCGCCCGCTATACCTTTGCCTAGCCGGACGCGACGAGGTCGGACCTTACCGAATGCGAGACGCCATTGGACCTGACGACGGACGTGGCGGCGACCGAGCGCGAAATCGGGAGCAGTATCTGAAGGATTGCGACGGGTAGGTCGTTCCCCGCGTTCAGCGTTCCTTCCAACGAGGCATCGTCATGACCCTTCCCGCCGACCCCGTCTGGTTCATCACCGGCTGCTCGACCGGCTTCGGCCGCGAGCTGGCCCGCCTCGTCTTCGCCCGCGGCTGGCGCGCGGTGGTGACGGCGCGGTCGGCCGACCGGGTCGACGACCTCGCCCGGTCGGGGGGCGACCGGGCGCTGGCCGTGGCGCTCGACGTCGCCGAGCCGGCCCAGATCGACGCCGCGGTTGCCGCGGCGCAGGCGCGGTTCGGGCGGATCGACGTCCTCGTCAACAACGCCGGGTACGGATACCAGTCGAGCGTCGAGGAGGGCGACGACGCCGAGATCCGCGCCCAGTTCGAGGCGAACGTCTTCGGCCTGTTTGCGCTGACTCGTGCCGTGCTGCCGCTGATGCGCGCGCAAGGGGCGGGCGCGATCGTCAACATCACGTCGGTCGGCGGCATCACCGGGTTCGCATCGAGCGGCTACTACAGCGCGACCAAGCATGCGGTCGAAGGGTGGTCGTCGTCGCTGGCGGGCGAGGTCGAACCGCTCGGCATCAGCGTCACCTGCATCGAGCCCGGGCCGTTCCGCACCGACTGGGCCGGCCGCTCGCTCCGGCAGACGCCGAGCCGGATACCGGCCTACGCCGGCACCGCGGCGGCACGGATGGCGGCGACGAGCGGCTACTCCGGCCGCCAGCCAGGGGATCCGATCCGCGCCGGCGAGGCGATGATCGCCGCCGTCCTGCGCGACCCGCCGCCCCGCCACGTCGTCCTCGGCAAGTTTGCCTACGACACGGCCGCCGAGGTGTTCCGCACGCGGCTCGCCCAGATCGAAGCCGACCGCGATCTCGCGCTGGGAGCCGACTATCCCGCAGGCGAATAGGCGCACCTGCAGCAGTTGGCGACATGTGTCCGATCCGGTCCATCCCACGACACCCGACGGCCGCTACTTCGTCGTCCGCGGGCGTCTCTGGCGACGGACCGACCCGGCGCTGCCGGCGGACCGGCGCACTGCCCTCGTTGCCGAGCTAATGTCCGCCCGTCGTGCCGTCGCGGCGGCGCTAAGGGCCGGCGGCGGCCCGGCCCTCATCGCCGCGCGGGCGCGGGTCGACTACGTCAAGACCGAACTCGGCGAGCGCGGGCCGGTGTGGTGGGACGACGGCGCGCCCGACCTCAACCGGCGGATGGCCGTGCGAACCGTCTATGCCGAATGGTTCGCCGGACTGGAGCGCGAGCGATGACCGACGACCCTCTTCCCGACCTTCCTGCCGGTGCCTTCGCCAGGCAGGACGGCGGCGACGATCTCGCCTTCTATGCTCCGCCACGCTTCGTCGCCCATATCGACGAAGGCGCGACGGCGGCGCTGACCGCCTTCTATCGTCAGGTGCTGCCCGCGGGCGGCCGCCTGCTCGACCTGATGTCGAGCTGGATCAGCCACCTGCCGGTCGAGCGGATCTTCGCCGCCGTGGTCGGCCACGGCATGAACGCCGCCGAGCTCGCCGGTAATCCGCGGCTCGCCCGCTGGTTCGTACAGGATCTCAATCGCGATCCCGTGCTGCCGCTCGACGCTGACAGCGTCGACGCTGCGATGTGCTGCGTCGGTGTACAGTACCTCCAACAGCCCGTCGCGGTGTTCGCCGAGGTGCGGCGGGCGCTCGTCCCCGGTGCGCCGTTCGTCGTCAGCTTCTCTAACCGCTGCTTCCCGACCAAGGCGGTCGCGATCTGGCGGGCGCTCGATACCGGCGGCCATGCCGCGCTGGTCCGGCTCTATCTCGAACGCGCCGGGTTCGCGACGGTGGCGGTCGATGTCCTCGCCAACGGCAGCACGGGTGATCCCCTCGTCACCGTCACCGGACGGGCCTAAGCCCGTCGGATATGCCTTCGCGAGCCTCGAAGCATGGCCCCACGACCAGCCGGCCCGGCTTCAGCCGGCGGCGATGCGCGGCGTCTGCTGGTGTTGGACGACGCGCCAGACGTCGTGCTCCAGCCGCCGCATCGTCGTCGTAGGCGGTGTAGCCGGCCGCCCCCTCGCGCTTCGCCTCGGCCTTGTAGGCGATCGCGATCAGGCCTTCATGGGGGCGCACGACCTGCTGATCGCTGAACGCGACTTCGGTCCAGCGCGGGGTGTCGGCGACCGCCGCGATCGCCTCGGCCCCGGTCAGGACGAACGGCTGCTGCGGCAGGACCATGACGCAGGCGTCGTCGATCAGCTCGCGGTAGTGCTCGGCATCGCCGGTCCACAAACTTTGCTCGAACGCCCAGACCCGGTTCTCGTCCAACGTGCGTCTCCTGCCAGCCGCCATCGAAGCGCCGGCGCGCGACAAACGTTCCCGGCCGGCCGGCGGCGCGCGGTTCACACTCCGCCGGGCGCCGGCATAAGGGACATGGTGCGCCCGAAGGGA
>CAHJWT010000158.1 GCA_903643075.1 Sphingomonadaceae bacterium
GCGGCGCCGCGGTCGATCCGGCGGCGGTCGATTGGGCCGCGCGGCGGGCGCGCGACCTCGCCGCGCGGCTTAGCCAAATGCCGGTCGCGGCGCTCGAAGCCGGAACCCTGTGACGCCCGAGCTGTCGCGCATCGTCCGCGTCGGCGACATCGGCGGGGTCCCGCGGCGGATCGACATCGCCGCGACGCCGGCCGAATGCGCGGCGCTGGCGGCGCGGTTCGACCTCGTGACGCTGGCCGATCTCGCCGCGGAGGTGACCCTGGCCAGCGACGCCGCCGGCATCCGCGCCACCGGCAGATTCACCGCGCACGGCGAGCAGGCGTGCGTCGTCTCGGCGGAGCCGGTCGCCTTCGCGATCGCCGAGCCGATCGATCTCCGCTTCGCCATTGTCGCGGCGGCGGGCGACGAGGTCGAGCTGTCCGACGCCGACCTCGACGTCGTGCCGCTCGACGGTGATGCGCTCGACCTCGGCGAGGCGGTCGCGCAGTCGCTCGGGCTCGCGCTCGACCCCTATCCGCGTGCGCCTGAGGCGGTCCGCGCCGCTGCCGCCGCCTTCGTCATCAGCGAGGCCGACGCCGCAGCAGCGACCGCCGGCGACAAGGCGCGCGCCAATCCGTTTGCCGTGCTGCGCCGCGGGCCCTAAGCGGGCGCGATGCCGATCGACTTCGCCGATATCACGACGCCGAGCGGGCTCGCCGCGCTTGGCCAGGTGATCATGATCGACCTGATGCTGGCCGGTGACAATGTCGTTATCCTCGGCACGCTGGCAGCCGGACTGCCGCCGGCAGCGCGGCGGCGGGTGCTGACGATCGGCGTCGCGCTGGCGCTCGTCTTTCTGATCGGCTTCGCGCTACTCGCGACGCGCTTGCTCCAGGTCGTCGGACTGACGCTTGCCGGCGGCCTCCTCCTGCTGTGGGTCGGCTGGAGGTTGTTCCGCGAGCTGCGGCGCGGCCATGTCGGCCACGACCCGGTCGACGCGCCGGTGCGGCCGCCCAAGACGGTGACGCAGGCCGTGCTCCAGGTCGCGTTGGCCGACCTGTCGATGAGCCTCGACAACGTGCTGGCCGTCGCCGGCGCGGCGCGCGACCATCCGACCGTACTGCTTGTCGGCCTCGGCCTGTCGGTCACGCTGATGGCGGTCGCGGCGAGCTACATCGCGCGGATCATCGAACGCCACCACTGGATCGCCTACATCGGGCTGGCCGTCATCGTCTACGTCGCCGGCTCGATGATCGTCGCGGGCACCCACCAGGTCATGCCGCACGTCCTGCCGCTGCTCGGCTGATCGCCGCTGACCGCTAGCCCGACCGGCGCGCGGCGGCCGCGGCGGCGAAGGCGGCATCGAACATCGCCGGGGTCAGGCGGCCGGTGTTCGTGTTGTAGCGCGAGCAGTGGTAGCTATCGACGAGCGTCACCCCGTTGTGGAGCCGGTGGACCGCGCCGTGGGCGAAGGGCACCTTGGGCAGCCTGCCGCCGAGCGCCTTGACCGCCGACTGGTGCGCGATCGCGCCAAGAGCGAGGACGACTTCGAGCTTGGGCAGCGCGGCGAGCTGGGCGACCAGGAATTGCCGGCAGGTCTGGATTTCGGCCGGCACGGGCTTGTTTTCGGGCGGCACGCAGCGGACGGCGTTGGTAATGAACGCGCCGGTCAGCGCCAGGCCGTCGTCGGCTCGTGCGGCGAAGGTGCCGCGCGACAGGCCGAAGCGCGCCAACGTGTCGTAGAGGATGATCCCGGCATGGTCGCCGGTGAACGGCCGCCCGGTCCGATTGGCCCCGGCGACGCCGGGCGCGAGGCCGACGATCGCCAGCCATGCGGCGGGATCACCCCAGCCGGGAACGGGAGCGTTCCACCAGTCGGGGTGCGCAATGCGGTTGGCGTCGCGGTATACGACGAGACGCGGGCACAGCGGGCAATCGTGCGGCGGGTCGGGAGCAGCCATGCGAATTGCCTAGGCCCGATCGGCCCGCGCTCAAACTTCCGTGTGTGCCACCGACCGTTTCTCTCTAATCGTGCGCGACCGTGCCCAACTACCTTCACATCGCGATCGGCAGCAACCGGCGGCACCGCCGTCATGGCGCGCCGACGAGTGTCGTCGCGGCGGCGGCGGACGCGCTTGCCGCGTCGGGACTGCCGGTCGTCGCGCGGGCGACGATCCGCGTCACGGCACCGCTTGGGCCGCGGCAGCGCAGCTTCGCCAACACCGTCGTCGCCGTCGCCAGCGACCTTTCGCCACGCGCCGTCCTCGCGATCCTGGAGCTGATCGAACGTGACTTCGGCCGACGCGGCGGTCGGCGCTGGGGGCCTCGAGTTCTCGATCTCGACCTCGTCGCTGCCGGTGCCATGGTGACGCCGCGCAGTTGGCGAGCGGCGCGACATGGGCTGATCGTTCCGCATCGCGGGCTCGCCCTGCGCGCCTTTGTCCTCGACCCGCTGGTCGAACTCGCGCCAGGGTGGCGGCATCCGGTGCTGCACTTGACCGCACGTCAGTTGCGCGCCCGGCTCCGCCGCCCTAGACGGACGAAGACGGGCCCTTAGCTCAATCGGTAGAGCAATTGACTTTTAATCAATAGGTCGCGGGTTCGAATCCCGCAGGGCTCACCATGATCCATCCAGTCGCAGAGAAAGGACACGGCTTCGATAGCAAAGGGGCGGTGATCGCGAGGCTAAAGCCCCCGACCACCGCCCTTACGGCGCTTCCTACACTTTACCCGGGAAAGGCGGCGTCAGCCGTTGGTGCGCGTCAGCGTCGTCTCGGCCAGATGCTCGGCAATGAACCACACCTGCGGCTCATTGGTGCGGATGATATTCGACACCAGCAAGTCGTTGGTGCCGTCGTCGCCGCTGTCGTCGGCGGCGTCGGCTCCCTCGTGCGCCTGGCGAAGGATGATCTCGTGTGCCTCGAGCAGCCGCGACAGCTGCGACGGAACGTCCTCGCGGCCCTTCGGCGGCCGCGGGATGGTCGTCGTCTCGGCCACGTCGGGGGCCATCGCGATACTGATCCCGCCTAATGCCATAATCCGCTCGGCAATTAGGTCGACGAGCTCGGCCTGTTCCTCGTAATGCTTATCGAGCAACAGATGCAGCTGGTAGAACGTCGCGCCCGACATCTGCCAGTGGTGCTTCTTGTACATGTCGCGGAGCGTCATCGTATCGGCCAGCACCTGGTTGAGCGCGGCGACGCTTTGCGTACGGGCATTGTCTTCGAGCGCAATCGGCAGGTCCTTGAGAGTGCCGAACGGCTGAATCTCACGATACTCGACCTTGTACTGCGGCTGCGCGTCGTCGTTGGCGATCGGTGCGATCGCGGAATTGGGCTTCTTGGCCATGTCGAATCCTCGTCGAAGGGGGAGATATCGTGCCGTGCGAACGTTATCCGCCGGGCACGGTTCCCGCCGTCGGCGACATTCCGGGGATGCAATGACCGACTATCGCCCCCTGATCGCGACGGCGAGGCCCGGAGCGGCGGCGCTGGCGAGGTTCGAGGCGCTTCGCCGCACGCATTTTCCGCCGGCTCGTAACGTCGTGCCGGCGCACATCTCGCTGTTCCACCAGCTGCCGGGGAGCGAGGCCGACGCCGTCGTCGCGCGGCTGAAGCTCGCCGCACGCGAGCACCCGCAGCCCGCAGTCGAAGTCGCGGGGCTGCGCTCGCTCGGTCGCGGCGTCGCCTACACGCTGCGTTCGCCGAGCCTCGCCGCGCTCCATGCCGATCTCGCCGCGGCGTGGGCGCCGCTGCTGATCCCGCAGGACCGCGTGCGATTCGCCGGCCACGTCACGGTGCAGAACAAGGTCGATCCGGCCGTCGCGCGAGCGACGCTCGCCGCACTTTCCGCCGGCTTCACGCCGTGGACCTTCGCGGTCGTCGCGATCGACGTCTGGCGGTATCTCGACGGGCCGTGGGCGAAGCTGACCGCCGTCGACCTGCGGGCGTGAGCATCAGCGCAGCTTGGCCAGCTTGAGGGAATCCTCTTTCGCCCGCGCCTTGACCGACTCCTCGCTGCGGGTCAGCGCCTTGGCGATCGCTTTTACCGCCATGCCCTTCTCGGCGAAGCGGCGCAGCTTGGCGACCTCGTCACTGGTCCACGCCTGCTTGTGGCGAACGAAGTCTTCGGCCATACGCCGACGGTAGCGCATCGCGACCGGGGTGGCTATCACGACACGCCCATCGCATGAAGGCTGCCATGACCGAGACCCCGACCGAAGGCACCGCCGAGACTCCGCCCGACCACCTGTCGAACAACCCGGCAAGCGCACACTACAACGAGGCATTGCTTGCCCGCGGCATCGGCATCCGCTTCAAGGGCGTCGAGCGGACCAATGTCGACGAATACTGCGTATCCGAAGGCTGGGTCCGCCTGTCGGTTGCGGGATCGAAGGACCGCTACGGCCAGCCGATCACCATCAAGCAGCACGGCGAGGTGGTGGCCTACTTCCGGTCGTAGCTTGGCACCTCGCGGCCCGTCGGCTAAGAGTGCGGCCATGCTCCGTTTCCGCGTTCTCCGTGCCGTCCTGCTCCCGTTACTCGGGCTGACCGTTGCCCTCGCCGGGTGCGCGTCGACCAAGGCAAAGAAGGACCGGCCGTACGTCGCTCGCGACGTCGACACACTCTATACCGCCGCGCTGACGACCCTGCGCCGCCACGAATACAAGCTCGCCGCCGCGCAGTTCGACGAGGTCGAGCGCCAGCACCCCTATTCGGTCTGGGCCCGCCGCGCGCAGCTGATGAGCGCGTACAGCTATTACGTCAGCCAGAACTATTCCGAGGCGATCCTGTCGGCGCAGCGCTTCCTCGCGCTCCACCCTGGCAGCCGTGAGGCCCCCTACGCCTACTACGTCGTCGCGGTCAGCTATTACGAACAGATCGCCGACGTGTCGCGCGACCAGAAGACGACGGGCAAGGCATTGGACGCGCTGCAGGAACTGATCCGCCGCTACCCCAACACCGACTATGCCGCCGACGCGCGGCTGAAGGTCGACTTGACCCGCGACCACCTCGCGGGCAAGGAAATGGAGGTCGGCCGCTATTACCAGGCGAACAAACAGTTCCTCGCCGCGATCATCCGCTTCCGCACCGTTGTCGACACCTTCAACACGACGAGCCATACGCCTGAGGCGCTCCACCGGCTGGTCGAATGCTACCTCGCGCTTGGACTGCCCGAGGAGGCCAAGAAGTCGGCCGCCGTCCTCAACTACAACTATCCGGGCTCGAAGTGGTACGACCGCAGCTACGGCCTGATCGAGAAGAAGGCGGCGGCCTGACTCCCCTCCTGCTTGCGGGAGGGGCGAAAGACGCGGGCGTAGCCACGGGCCGGGGCGAGCGCGGGTTCTTCTTCTTCCTTTCATCCCCGCGAAAGCGGGGATGACAGGGCACTGCGATGCTGACCGCGCTCGACATCCGCGACGTTGTCCTGATCGACGCGCTCCACCTCGACTTCGCCGCCGGTCTCGGCGTGCTCACCGGCGAGACCGGGGCGGGCAAGTCGATCCTTCTCGACAGCCTCGGTCTCGCGCTGGGCGCGCGCGGCGACGCCGGGCTGGTGCGCGCAGGCGCGGGGCCCGCCAGCGTCACCGCGACCTTCGCCGCCCCCGCCGCCCACCCGGCGCGCGCGCTGCTTGCTGCGAACGATCTCGCCGACGAACCCGGCGACCCGCTGATCCTCCGCCGCCGCATCTCAGCCGACGGCGCGGGCCGCGCCTTCGTCAACGACCAGCCGGTATCCATCGCGCTGCTGCGCGAGATCGGGTCGAGCCTCGTCGAGGTCCATGGCCAGGCCGACGATCGCGGCCTGCTCAACCCGCGCGGCCACCGCGACCTGCTCGACGCCTTCGCCGGGCTGTCCGGCGAGGTCGCCCGCGTCGCCGCCGCCCACGCCGGCTGGCG
>CAHJWT010000159.1 GCA_903643075.1 Sphingomonadaceae bacterium
CGGCCATCGCGTCGCGCCCGGCGGCGGCGTGGACGTTGACCACGGCGAGCCCGAGCGGGGCCAACGCCCGCGCCGCGCCGGCGACGGTCGCGCCGATGTCGTGGAGCTTGACGTCAAGGAAGATCGGGCGGCCCAGGTCCGCGATCCGCCGCACCCCGGCGGGGCCGTTGGCCATGAAGAATTCGAGCCCGAGCTTCACGCCGCCGACGTGGGGTGCGACCGCGCGGGCGAGCGCCTCGGCGTGATCGGCGTCGGCGGTGTCGAGCGCGACGAAGACGCTCACGGTACCGGCGGGAACGCGGTCGTCGGTGACGGCACCGCGACGCGCGGCCCGGTCGTCAGCGCGTCGTCGAGCAGGCGCTCGACCTTCGCCGTCCGCCGCCGCCACGACGCGCGCGCCGCGAGGTGGATCAGGAGCACCGGCAGCCAGCCGACGAGGAAGGCGACGAAGACCACCACCGGCAGGAACACCGAGACGATCCCGCCGTCGGGCAGCACCACCGGTACCCGCGTCCAGTTCGAGAAAGCGAACAGCGCGAACAGGGCGAGGACGATGCCGAACAGGATCAGGCGCAGGGCGCGCATCGGTCGGTTCCCTTCATATCTCGCCGTCGACGGCGGCGATGCCATCGGCCTCGAGCGCGCCGATCAATGCCGCCGCCGTCGTGTCGAGCACCTGCCGGTCAACGCTGCGGACGACGAAGTTGGCCCCGGTCCGCCCGTCGCGCCAGAACGGATACGAGCCGATCTGGACCCCGTCATGGGCACGCTCGACGTCGGCGAGGAGGGTCGCGACGCGGCTTTCGACGGTCCACGCCGCGACGGTCCGCGACAGCACCGGGCGCCCGCCGGCGAGCGCGCCGTCGAGCGATTCGAGCATCGACCGGGTGATCGCGGGCACCCCGGCCATGACGAAAATGTTGCCGACGCGGATGCCCGGGGCCTTGGTCCGCGGGTTGGCGATCAGCTCGGCGCCGGCGGGGACCCGCGCCATTCGCAGCCGCGCGTCGTTGATTTTGTCGCCGTAATGGTCGGTTAGGACCGCCACCGCCTCCGGGTGGAGCACGACCCCGACCCCCAGCGCGGCGGCGATCGCATCGACGGTGATGTCGTCGTGGGTCGGGCCGATGCCGCCGGTGGTGAACAGGTAGTCGTGGACGTGGCGCAGCGCGTTGACCGCCGCGACGATGGCGGCGGTGTCGTCGGCGACGACGCGGACCTCCCTCAGGCGGATGCCCTGGAGGCCGAGCCATTTCGCGAGATAGGCGATGTTCGCGTCCTGTGTCCGGCCCGACAGGATCTCGTCGCCGATGACGACCAGCGCGGCGGTATAGATGCGTTCGGCGGCAGGATCGGGGGCGGCCATCGCGTCGCGGTCTAGCCCAGCCCCGGCCGGGTGTCGACATTGGCCCCGCCACCGCCTATTTTGCCGCGGATGACCGAGACCGCCTATCTCGACGAGCCGTCGGCGACGATCAAGCTCCACGACGACGCCGCCTTCGCCGGGATGCGCGTCGCCGGTCGCCTCGCCGCGCGAGTCCTCGACATGCTCGTGCCCCACGTCGTCCCCGAGGCGGTGACCGGCGATCTCGACCTCCTCGTCCAGGATTTCGTCCGCGCCGAGGGCGCGGTGCCGGCGACGATCTTCTACCGCGGCTACGCCCATGCCTCGTGCATCAGCGTCAACCACGTCGTCTGCCACGGCATCCCCGGCGCGAAGCGGCTGAAGGACGGCGACATCGTCAACATCGACGTCACCGTCGTCGTCGACGGCTGGCACGGCGACACCAGCCGGATGTATCTCGTCGGCGACGTGCCGCTGAAGGCGCGGCGGCTGGTCGACGTGACGTGGGACTGCCTTCAGCACGGCATCGCCGCGGCCCGGCCCGGCAATACGTTCGGCGACATCGGCCACGCGATCCAGACCCTTGCCGAGCGCCAGCGCTGCGCGGTGGTGCGCGATTTCTGCGGTCACGGCGTCGGCCGCGTCTTTCACGACGCGCCGAACGTCGTCCACGTCGGAAAGCCCGGAAAGGGCCCGGTACTGCGGCCCGGCATGATCTTCACCATCGAGCCGATGATCAACCTGGGCCGCGCCGAGGTGAAGCTGCTCGACGACGGCTGGACGGCGGTGACGCGCGACCGCAGCCTGTCGGCGCAGTTCGAGCATTCGGTCGGCATCACCGACACGGGGTGCGAGGTGTTCACGACGAGTCCGGCCGGGCTGGGTCATCCCCCCTACGTCGCCGCCTGACACCGACCCCAGCGGCCACCGCGAGCGGCTGCGCGCGCGTCTGCTCGAAGGCGGCGGCGATGCCTTCCTCGATTACGAGCTCCTCGAATACATCCTCGGCCTCGCGATCCCGCGGCGCGACACCAAGCCGCTGGCCAAGCGCCTCCTCGCCGAGTTCGGCTCGTTCCCCGCGCTCCTCGCCGCGTCGCCGGCCGAGCTGGCGCGGGTCGAGGGGCTGTCGGCCGGCGGCGCTGCGGCGCTCAAGTTCGTCGAGGCGGCGGCACTCAGGAGCCTGCGCGCCGCTGCGCTCGACCGGCCGGTGCTGTCGGGCTGGCAGGCCTTGACCGATTATCTCCACGCGGCGATGGCGCATCGCGTGACCGAGGAGTTCCGCGTCATCTTCCTCAACAACCGCAACATCCTGATCCGCGACGAGGCGATGGGCAGCGGCACGGTCAACGCCGCGCCGGTCTATCCGCGCGAGATCGTCAAGCGCGCGCTCGAACTCGGCGCGTCGGGGCTGGTCCTCGTCCACAACCATCCGAGCGGCGATCCGCAGCCGAGCCGCGACGACATCGCCATGACCAAGGCGGTGATCGAGGCGGGCAAGCACCTCGGCCTGTCGGTCCACGACCACGTTGTCGTCGGCCGCACCGGCCACGCCAGCTTCCGCACGCTCGGGCTGCTATGACGATCGACTGCGACGCGCTTGTCGTCGGCGGCGGCCCGGCCGGGCTGACCGCGGCGATCTACCTCGCGCGGTTCCATCTGACTACGGTCGTCGTCGACGCCGGCAACAGCCGGGCGAGCACGATCCCGCGGACGCGCAACCACGCCGGCTATCCGGGCGGCATCCCCGGGGCCGACCTCGTCGCGGCGATGCGAGCTCAAGCCGCGGAGAACGGCGCAACGATCGTCGACGGCCACGTCGACGGACTGCGCTATGACGGCGACCGCTTCGTCGCGACCGGCGGCTTCGGCGAAGTGCGCACACGGGCCGTCATCCTCGCGACCGGCGTGGTCAACCGCCGGCCGCCGGTCGACGATGCCCTTCACGCCGCCGCGCTCGCCGCCGGGCGTCTGCGCTACTGCCCGGTGTGCGACGGCTTCGAGGTGACCGACACGCGCGTCGCCGTCCTCGGGACCGGCGACCATGGGGTCAAGGAGGCGATCTTCCTGCGCAGCTACACCGCCGACCTGACGCTGATCGCGCCCGACGGGCCGCACGACCTGTCGGCCGAGCAGCGGCAGTGCCTCGCCGACGGCGGCATCGCGGTCGTCGACGGGCCGGCGACCGACTTCGGGCTCGTCGACGACGGCATCGCGCTGACCACCGCCGCCGGCCGCCTCGCCTTCGTCAGCCTCTACCCCGCGCTCGGCTCGCACATCCGCTCGGGGCTGGCGGCGAGCCTCGGCGCGGCGACCGCCGACGCCGGGTGCATCGCGGTCGACGACCACCAGCGGACGAACGTGCCCGGCCTCTACGCCGCCGGCGACGTCGTCATCGGCCTCGACCAGATCAGCCACGCGATGGGCGAGGGCGGCGTCGCCGCGACGACGCTCCGGAACGACCTCGCCGAGCGGGGGCCGCTCTATCGCTGAACGCGCAGCATCGGCCACACCAGCCACGTCCCGACCGCGTGGACGACGCCGTAGGCGAGGACGATCGCCGAACTCCACCACCAGAACGCGGTGACCATCGTCGGCCGGACGATCAGCATCGGCACGACGACGAGCCCGCGCGCCAGGTACGCGGCGGTGATCGCGACCAGCGCAGCTTGGAGCAGCGGCAGCCGCGGCAACACGCCGGCTCCCGATAGGGCATAAGCCGACCAGACCGCGAGGACGCCGGCGATCAGCAGCGTAATGGGAACCGCGCCCCAGCCGCGCTCGGCCATGCGCACGATCCGCGTGCCCGCGCCGAAGAAGCGGTACCATGCCGGGCCGCCGGCGATGCACGCGAGATGGAGCGCCGACGCCAGCGCGCTCAACGCCCCACCGGCGACAAGCCAGCGCTGGCCGTCAGTCATCGGGGCCGAGGCTCGCGTCGAGGTCGCGCGGACGGACGAAGTGGCGCAGGTGGGCGCACCCGGCCTGGGCATCGCGCCACGTGTCGACGGCGAGGTCGAGGACGGCGACGGTCGCGGTCGGGTACTTGATCTCGACCTCGCCGCGGAGCGGGTCGGCGTCGGGGGTCAGGAGGAGGAGCAGGTCCTCGAGCCCCGGGTTGTGGCCAACGAGGAGCGCCGTCGCCGCGTCGTTCGCGAAGCCCTGGACGATGTCGAGGAGCGTCACGGCGCTGGCGAGATAGATGCGCGCGTCGAACAGCGGGTTGAGCCGGGCGCGGAGGCCGTCCTCGACCCCCTCGATCGTCTGGCGGACGCGGACCGCCGGCGACGCCCGGGCGTGGTCGAAGGCGCACCCCTCGTCCGCCAGCCACTGCCCGATCCGCGCCGCCGCGCGCCGGCCGCGGCCGTTCAAGGGCCGGTCGAAGTCGCGCTCGACGGGATCGTCCCACGTCGACTTGGCGTGGCGGAGCAGGGTCAGGGTCTTCACGCGTCGTCGCTCCCCGGCGCGGCTGTGCGACTCGCCCCTAGACGTACGCGGCAGGCGTGACAATCTCGCCGGCGGCGCGGACCATCGCGACCGCGGTGTCGAGGTCGACGCGATCGATCCGCGTGCCCGGCGGGAAGGCGGTCAGCAGCCGCGACGGGACCGCCGGGCCGATCAGAACGAAGGTGCCGCGGTCGTCGGCACGGCGGATCAGGCGACCGAACGCCTGTGCCAGCCGCCCGGCGGTGACGAGGTCGTCGTATGCCGCGCCGCCGAACGCCGCCCGGCGCGCGGCATGGACCACCGTCGGCCGCGGCCACGGCACGCCCTCCATCACGACGAGGCGGAGCGACTGGCCCGGCACATCGACGCCGTCGCGCAGCGCATCGGTGCCGAGCAGCGACGCCTTCGGCTCGGCACGGAAGATGTCGACCAGCGTGCCGGTGTCGATCGGGTCGACGTGCTGGGCGAGGAGGGGCAGGCCGGCCCGCGCCAGCGGGTCGGCGATCCGCGCATGCACCGCCTTCAGCCGCGCGATCGCGGTGAACAGGCCGAGCGTCCCGCCGCCCGCCGCCTCGATCAGGCGGCGGTAGGCCGTGGCGAGGCCCGCGACGTCGCCGCGGCGGATGTCGGTCACGACGACGACGCGAGCGTTGGCGGCATAGTCGAACGGGCTGTCGACCGCGAAGCGGTGCGGCGGCAGCGCGAGGTGGTTGACGCCCGTGCGGAGCGACGCCTGGTCCCACGACAGGTCGGGGCTGCCACCGCCGCCGCGGAGGGTCGCCGACGTGACGACGACGCCGTGGGCCGGCTCGAACACCGCCTTGGCGAGCGGCCGCGTCGGGTCGAGCCAGCGGCGGTGGACGCCGACGTCGAACTCGCGCCCCTCGATACGGTCGACGGCGAACCAGTCGATGAAGTCGGGATCGGCGGCCCCGCCGAGCCGCGCGAGCAGACCGACCCACGCCCCGATCAGCTGCCCGCGTAGCCGCAGCCCGGCCGCCGCGCCTTCGATCCG
>CAHJWT010000160.1 GCA_903643075.1 Sphingomonadaceae bacterium
GACCCGGTGCGCCGGCAGGGCATCTGCCGCTCCATGGGGCGGCGCACCCGCGCTGACGCTTGGCGGCCGTGGGCGGGATCGGATGGGAATGCGCCTTGCGGCCGCTGCCGCCGGCTTTGCCTGCGGCCGGCTGCGGCACCCGTGCGCTGGCGGTACCGTAGCCCGCCAGCTAGGGTGACGCCATGACCGACGCGACCCTCGACGAACTCCGCCCGCTTCTCGTCGCGGCGATGGTTCCCCACGTCGCCTTCGACGGCTGGACGGCGGCGAGCGTCGCCGCCGGCGCGGCCGACGCCGGGATCGATCCCGACGTCGCGACGCTCGTCTTTCCCGGCGGCGCGGCGGCGATAGCGGTCGCCTATACCGACCTCGCCAACGCGCGGATGACGGCGGCGCTGGCCGGGGCACCGCCGATGAAGGTCCGCGACCGGATCGCGCGCGCCGTCCGCGTCCGCCTCGAGCAGGCCGAGGCCGAGCGCGAGACGGTGCGGCGGACGGTGGCGGTGTTCGCCCTCCACCCCGCGGTGAGCGCGCGGGCGACGTGGACGACCGCCGACGCGATCTGGCGCGCGTGCGGCGACACCGCGACCGACCTCAACCACTATACCAAGCGCGCGACGCTCGGCGCGGTCTATGCCGCAACCCTGCTCTACTGGCTGGCCGACGACAGCGACGGCCGCGCCGACACCTGGGCCTTCCTCGACCGCCGCATCGCCGGGATCATGGCGTTCGAGCAGGCGAAGGCGCGGGTGCGCGACGGCCTGGCGAAGCTGCCCGACGTCGCGCAGCTGCTCGGGCGGCTGCGCTATCCGGCGGTGTAGGCGGACGCGGGCGGGAGGATCGCCCGCGGGTGCCGAGAAATCACTGTCCTACAGGTCCCGTCGTGGGTTAGCCTGTCGCCCTGATCGGCGGCAACACCGCGCTCTTTCTCATCGTGGGCAGCTATGGCGATCCGTCGCCGACGCTCATCGGGTGCCGAGCATTCAAACACGCTGGCCGTTCGGATCGCGTCGATCGTGGATTCGCTGCCGGAAGCGGGCCGATGAAGGTATACGTCGTTTCCCTGACCCTCGATTGACCCTCGCACAGGATTGCGCCCGAAAACGCACGTCGTGGGTGTCAACTTCGCTTAGTTGTTCATCTTCGCGGCCGCTACCGCACCCCCGGCTCGCCGAGGTGGGCCGCCTTCCACACCATCGCCTGGTGGATGCGGGTGTAGCCCGACGGGTGGTCGAAGAAGACGACCTCCTCGAACGGCGTCGGCTCGAGCTTGCGGTACTGGCCGAGCATCAGGTCGATCCGCGCCTCGCCGTCGGGCGCGCGCGCCGCGTTGAGGCCGAAGGCGTCGGCTTGGCCCTCGGTATAGCGCGTCAGCGAGTTGGTCACCGGCGTCAGGACGAAGAAGAACAGGCTGAAGACGATCGTCGCGACCGCGAGCGCGCCCGGGTCGGTGATGCCGGCCACGCCCCAGCGCGGGTGGCGCGCGATCAGCGCCGGGACGGCGGCCTGGACGGTCGCGTAGCCGATCACGATCAGCGCGCCGAAGCCGAAGATCAGCAGCCTGACGTGGCCGAGCGCGTAGTGTCCGGTCTCGTGGCCCATGACCGCGAGGATGCCGGCGTCGTCGTGGGTGTTGAGCAGGTTGTCGTTGAGCGCGACCCGCGCCGTCGGGCCGATGCCGGCGACGTTCGCCGACACCCGCTTGGTCTGCTTCGACGCGTCGACGACGAGGACCTGGGTCACGGGAACGCCGTTGCCCTGCGCGATCTTCAGGATGTCGCGGCGCAGCGGCGAATCCGCCATCGGCGTGTACGTGTTGAACAGCGGCTCGATCAGGACCGGTCCGAGCGCGATGAATGCGGCCATGACGACGAGCGTCACCGCGCCGGCGTAGAGCCACCAGCGCCGCGGGCTGGCGCGGACCGCGGCCATGATCCCGGTGAAGCCGAGAGCGGTCAACGGCAGGCCGATGGCGAAGCTTTTCGCCCACTCGCCGAACCAGGCCCCGAGGGTCTGGTTCGACATGCCGTACTGATGCTCGCGGACGAAGTCGGTGTAGATCGCCCACGGCAATGCAACGAGCGTCGTCGCGGCGACGAAGCCGAGCGACCACAGCAGCGTCGCCAGCGTCCGCCGCCGGCCGGTGACGCGCGTCGCCCACGCCGACAGCCGCGTGGCGAAGCCGAACTGGAGGAAGGCCCACGCCACCCCGACGCCGACGACGGTGTTCCACAGGATCAGCCAGTAGCCGCCCTCGAAGTAGGCGTCGGAGCGGGCCCGTGCGGCACCGTTCACCGTGGCCAGATAGGCGCGGGTCGCGGCGTCGGGGTCGAAGGCGATCATGCCGGTCTCCGTGACTGTTGTGTCAGGCTAACACAGCGGTTCTCGGCGGCAAGCGGCGATTTTGGCACTGGTTATGTCGCGGGTGGAATGCTAACCACTCGCAATTGCGTCCGAACGAGCGCCAAGCGATGACCGTCCACCTGTCCGACCTGCGTCCCGGCGACGGCGCGACGATCGTCGCGATCGACCGCTCCGGCGTCGACCCGGCCAATGCGCGCCAGCTGCACGAGATGGGTTTCGACGAGGGCGTTGACGTCCGGCTCCTCCACCGCGCGCCGTTCGGCGGGGATCCGGTGATGCTGCGCGTCGGCAACATGGGGGTGGCGCTCCGGCGGAGCCTCGCGGCGATGGTCGTCGTCGAGCCGATGGCGGGACGCCGCGCGGCGTGAACGCGCCGGCCCGGATCGAGGTGGCGCGCGATCCGCCGCCGACGACGGCAGCGGTGGTCGCCCTGGTCGGCAATCCTAACGCCGGCAAGACCAGCCTGTTCAACGCCCTGACCGGATCGCGGCAGAAGGTCGGGAACTATCCCGGCGTGACGGTCGAGCGGAAGTTCGGCCGGCTGGCGCTGCCCGACGGGCGGAGCGTTCGCCTGATAGACCTGCCCGGCTGCTACAGCCTGACGCCGCGGTCGCCCGACGAGGCGGTGACCCGCGACGTCGTCGCCGGCGATCAGGCGGGCGAGCCGCGGCCCGACGCGATCGTCGCGGTGATCGACGCGACCAACCTGCGCAACCACTTGCGCTTTGTCCTCGAACTGCGCCGCCTTGGCCTGCCGATGGTGGTCGCGCTCAACATGATCGACCTCGCCACGCGCGACGGAACGACGATCGACGTCGCCCGGCTGAGCGGCATCCTTGGGCTGCCGGTGGTCGAGACGGTCGCGGTCCGGCGGCGCGGGCTGGTCGAGATCGGTGCCGCCGTTGCCAACCTCCTGGCTGTCATCCCCGCGAAAGCGGGGACCCATCTCGCCAGGCCTGAGGCGATGGGTCCCCGCGTTCGCGGGGATGACGGCAGGGAGGGTTCGGCCGACCTCGTCCTCCTCCAGCGTGAAGCCCGCGCCATCGCCGCCGCGGTGACGACGCAGCGCGGCGAGGCGAAGGCGTGGTCGGCGCGCCTGGACGCCGTCGTCCTCCATCCGGTCGCGGGGCCGATCATCCTCGCCGGCCTGCTGTTCCTGATGTTCCAGGCGGTGTTCGCCTGGGCCAAGGTGCCGATGGACGCGCTCGCCGCCGCGGTCGATGCGCTCGGCCGGCAGGTCGGCGCGGTGCTGCCGGCGGGCGACTTCCGGTCGCTCGTCGTCGACGGCGTCCTTCACGGGGTCGGTTCGGTGGTCGTCTTCCTGCCGCAGATCCTCATCCTGTTCTTCTTCATCATCTGCCTCGAGCAGTCGGGCTACATGACCCGCGCCGCCTTCCTGATGGACCGGCTAATGGCGCGGGTCGGATTGAACGGCCGCGCCTTCATCCCGCTGATCTCGTCGTTCGCCTGCGCGGTTCCCGGCATCATGGCCGCCCGGACGATCGCCGAGCCGCGCGACCGGCTGACGACGATCCTCATTGCGCCGCTGATGACGTGCTCGGCGCGGCTGCCGGTCTACGCCGTGATCATCGCCGCGTTCATCCCCGACCGCCCGGTGGCGGGCCTCGTCGGCCTGCAGGGATTGGTCCTGTTCGCGCTCTACGTCGCCGGGGTGCTCGGCGCGCTGGCGGCGGCGTGGGTCCTGCGGCAGACGGTGACGAAGGGGCCGACGCCGACCTTCCTCATGGAGATGCCCAAGTATCAGTGGCCGGCGGCGCGCGACGTCGGTATCGGTCTCTACCAGAAGGCATGGGCCTTCCTCGCCCGCGCCGGCGGCATCATCCTCGTGTCG
The DNA here is from genome assembly GCA_903643075.1 of Sphingomonadaceae bacterium. Lineage (GTDB taxonomy): Bacteria > Pseudomonadota > Alphaproteobacteria > Sphingomonadales > Sphingomonadaceae > Polymorphobacter_B. The sequence continues at coordinate 4,217 of CAHJWT010000160.1, forward strand.
ACCGTCGCGCTATGGGCGCTGGCGACGTGGCCCAAGCCGCCGCCGCACCCGACGCGGCCGGCGATCGACTACTCGGTCGCCGGCCACATCGGCGCGACGCTCGAACCGCTGTTCGCGCCGATCGGCTTCAACCAGGAGATCAGTCTCGCGCTCGTCCCCGGCATGGCGGCGCGCGAGGTCGCGGTCAGCGCATTGGGCACGGTTTATTCGCTCGACGCCGACGCCGACCATCCGCAGGGGCTCGTCGCGCGGCTCCACGGGGCATGGTCGCTGCCGACCGCGCTCGCGTTCCTCGCATGGTACGTCTTCGCGCCGCAGTGCCTGTCGACGCTGGCGGTGACGCGGCGCGAGACCGGCGGGTGGAAGTGGCCGGGGTTCATGTTCGCCTACCTGTTCGCGATGGCTTATGCCGGCGCGGGGGCGACCTACTGGCTCGCGCGGGCGCTCCTCTAGTCGGCCAGCCCGACCACCACGATCAGCGCCGCGAAGATGCCGAGCGTGACCATCGCCGACGTCAGCAGCACGAACGTCCGCCAGAGCGCGGCACCGGTGCCGAGGCGGTAAGCTCCCTTAAGCTGCGCAAACATATGGACCGGAACGACGAATAGCAGAGTGCCGGAGATGCCGTTCGAGATGGTCGTGTCGCCGTTATGGGGATGTACCCCGGCGGTCGGGTCGAGTTTGGTCGCCACCGCGATGACGATGAACAGCAGCGACATGAACGCCAGCGAATAGAGCGCGAAGACGACGTGGTCATAGGTGTGGACGTCGCGGCGGAAGACGAACAGCAGCCATAGCGTCGGCAGCGACATCGGCACGAGGAGGAAGCTCAGCTTGTAAGCCTTCTGCTCGATCCGGTAGAGCGCGAAGTCGGGGTTCTGTAGCGCGGTGCGAATGCGCGCGTCGATCGTCGCGCTGCCGGTATCGATGTTGAGCTTGCCGGTCCGCGCCTGGTCGGCAAGCTGGTCCTGCCAGCGTCTGGCCGGAGCCTTGGCAACCGCCGCGGGCGGTGCCTTCTCGACCGCAGTCAGCGCCGTCTCCGCCGTCGCCAGCTTCGCCTGCTCGGTGGCAAGGGCGGCGCTCAGCTTCGCGAGTTGTGCCGGCGTCGTGTCGGCATCGGCCTTGCCCTCGGCCACCTCCTGCTGCGCATCGGCGACTTCCTCGCGGGCGTCGGCGACGGCGCTCCGCGCGTCGGCGACCGGTTCGCCGCCGGCGGCCGCCAATGCGCCGTTGACGTCGGCCCCGCCGATCAGGCCGAAGACGAAGAACATCAGGAAGATCGAGAACAGGAACAGCGCCAGCGGCGCGATATAGCCGGCGCGCTTGCCGTAGACATAGTCGCGCGTCAGCCTGCCGGGGCGGAAGGCGAGGCGCGGTAGCGTCCGCCACGCCTTGCTGTCGAAGTGCCAGATGCCGTGGAGGAACTCCTCGAAGATGTGGCCGACGCTGCGATGGACGTGCGCCGACTGGCCGCATGCCGCGCAGAACGGGCCGACGAGCAGCGTGCCGCAGTTGGCGCAGGCACCGTGGGCGAGGTCGCCCGGCTCGCGCGGGTCGGCGATGGGCCGATGCGCCGCGCCGCGC
>CAHJWT010000161.1 GCA_903643075.1 Sphingomonadaceae bacterium
CGGCAACGCCGCCCATGCCGGGACGCTTGGCTTCGAACTGTCTGACGGAGCCCACCGCGTCGTCGTCGGCTGCGGCGGGGCGGGCGACGCCGCGCTGCCGCCGGCGCTGGCGAGCGGGCTCAGGACGACGGCGGCGCATTCGACGCTGGTCCTGGCGAACAGCAACTCGACGCGCATCCGTCCCGACGGCGCGCTCGGCCGCGGCGTCGAGGAGGTGATCGTCAGCCGCCACGAGAGCGAGGACGGCATCTGGCTCGACCTCGCCCACGACGGCTACCTTCGCCGCTTCGGCGTCCGCCACCGCCGCCGCCTGTTCCTGTCGGCGAACGGGGCCGACCTGCGCGGCGAGGACAGCCTCGAGCCGCAGCCCGGAACCCGGCTGCGCCGCCGCGGGGCGAAGGCCGGGTTCGACGTCCGCTTCCATCTCGGCGCGGCCGTCGAAGTGACGCCGACCGCCGACGGGCAGGGGGCGCTGCTCCAACTGGCCGACGGCCGCCTGTGGCAGGTCCGCGCCCGCGGCGGGCCTCTCGCCGTCGACGACAGCGTCTGGATCGGCCCCGACGGCACGCCCAAGCCGACGCGGCAGCTGGTTGTGGCGGCGACGACGGCGGCGACCGGCGCGGGCAGCGTCAACTGGTCGTTCAAACGGATGGGGAAGTAGCGACGGCCGATCCTCCCCGCCCGCGGGCGACGACCGGACGCGGCTCTGCTACCGATCGAGTTGGGCGCGCGTCGGCGGGACGCCGCCCCACCATAGCAGCAGCAGCAGCGCAACGACGGTCGTCACGGTGATGCCGATGCCGAACTCGGTCGCCCAATAGGCCGACTGTCTCGTCTCCATCGTCATCGGATCGAACAGCATCTGCACGAAGGCGTTGTGGCTCGCGTGGAGGACGACGGCCGGCCACAGCGAGTTCGACCGCAGCGTCAACCACGCCGAAATTCCGCCCATCGCGATCGTGCCGATACCGAAGCAGGTCAGCGTAAAGGGCATCGGTGCCCCCGCGTTGTAATCGGTCAGCAGGATGCTCGGAATGTGCCACGCGGTCCAGATGATGCCGCTGACCAGCGTGACCCCGGTGAACGACAGGCGTTCGGCGAGCGCGGGGACGAGAAAGCCGCGCCAGCCGATCTCCTCCCCAAGCGCACTCGCGCAGCCCCGGATGACGCCCAGCGTCGCGACCAGACCCACCGCGACGGCGGTTGCCGAACCCGCCCCCAGTCCCAACGCCGTGTGCGCGCGGGCGTCGAAGGCGGCGAATTGCGGCCGCGCCAGCCCGGTCGTCCACAGCACGGCATAGGCGACGAGCGCATAGACGAGGGGAATGACGTAGCCGAGCCACGCGTAGCGCGCGGCGGGTACCTACCACGGCATCGCCGCGACGCGCCGGCGGAATATCCAGCTTGTGACGATCGCCGCCGCCCCCGGCGTCCACATGTAGGCGGGCGTGATCAGTCCGGTCAGGACGTCCTTCTTGCCCGACGGCGCGAAGGCCGCGAAGGGCAGCCCGAACACGACCGTCAATATGATGAAGCAGGCGATGGCGGCCAGCGGCCACCGCCCTGGTCGACGGCGCACGTCCGGCTGCATGATAAAAACCCCCAATACTGCAATAGCTTAAGCACGGCATGGCGCGGGTGCCAAGCGGGGCTTTCCGCTTGGTCGAGGCGGGGTGCGCGCGGAACCGCGGCGCGTGCGCGGTCAGGCGGGTCAAACAGTTCGGGCCGGGGTCCGGGGGTCGCGCGGGGATGACGCCGCGTCCCCGCGCCGCTACACGCCGCCGGCATGAACCCGATCAAACTCACCCGCGCCCTCCTGTCGGTCAGCGACAAGACAGGCCTCGTCGACCTCGGCGCGGCACTCACCCGCCACGGGGTCGAGCTGGTGTCGACCGGCGGGACGGCGGCGGCGCTGCGCGCGGCGGGCCTTGCGGTGACCGACGTCGCCGCGGTCACCGGCTTCCCCGAGATGATGGACGGGCGGGTCAAGACGCTCCACCCCGCGGTCCACGGCGGGCTGCTCGCGCGGCGCGACCTCGCGGCGCACATGGACGCCGCCGCGGCGCACGGGATCGCGCCGATCGACCTCGTCGTCGTCGACCTCTACCCGTTCGCCGCGACGGTGGCGCGCGGGGCGGGACGCGACGACATCATCGAGAACATCGACATCGGCGGTCCGGCGATGATCCGTTCGGGGGCGAAGAACCACGACTTCGTCGCCGTCGTCACCGCGCCGGCGCAGTACGCCGGCCTGATCGCCGAGCTCGACGCGGCCGGCGGCGCGACGGGGCTCGCCACGCGCCGGCGCCTCGCCGCCGACGCCTTCGCCGCGACCGCCGCGTACGACGGCGCGATCGCGCACTGGTTCAGCCGCTACGATCAGGACGAGACTTTCCCGGTGCTCCGCACGATGCCGACGCGCCTGGTGACGACGCTCCGCTACGGCGAGAACCCACACCAGGCGGCGGCGCTCTACGTGCCGACCGGGCCGGCGGCGCGCGGCGTCGGCCAGGCCGAACAGGTCCAGGGCAAGGAACTCAGCTACAACAACCTCAACGATGCCGACGCCGCGCTCGAGCTCGCCGCCGAGTTCCGCGACGGCCCGCCGACGGTCGTCATCGTCAAGCACGCCAACCCCTGCGGCGTCGCCACCGCCGCGACGCTGGTCGAGGCGTACCGCGCCGCGCTGGCGACCGATCCGGTGTCGGCGTTCGGCGGGGTGATCGCGGTCAACCGGCCGCTCGACGAAGCGACGGCGGCGGCGATGACCGAAATCTTCACCGAGGTCGTCGTCGCGCCCGGGGCCGACGACGCGGCGAAGGCGGTGTTTGCGGCGAAGCGCAACCTCCGCCTGCTCCTGACCGGCGACCTGCCCGATCCGGCGCGGCGCGGGCTGACGACGAAGATCATCGCCGGCGGGGTGCTCGTCCAGGAGCGCGACGCCGGCGTCCTGACCGACGCCATGCTCAAGGTGGTGACGCGGCGCGCGCCGACGCCGGCGGAGCTCGCCGACCTCCGCTTCGCGTGGATCGTCGCCAAGCACGTGAAGTCGAACGCGATCGTCTATGCAAAGGACGGCAGCACTGCCGGCATCGGCGCGGGGCAGATGAGCCGGGTCGATTCGACCCGCATCGCGGCGGCCAAGGCGCGCGAGGCCGCCGTCGCCGCCGGGTGGTCCGAACCGCGCACGGTCGGCAGCGCGGTCGCGTCGGACGCCTTCTTCCCCTTCGCCGACGGGCTGGTCGCCGTCGCCGAGGCCGGCGCGACGGCGGTGATCCAGCCGGGCGGGTCGATCCGCGACGCCGACGTCGTCGCGGCGGCGGACGAGCGGGGGCTGGCGATGGTTTTCACGAGGATGCGGCATTTCCGGCACTAGCCTGATCCTCCCCGCCTGCGGGGAGGATCAGCGCCGCGCCGCCTTGCGCGCCTGGAACAGCAGCTTGTCGGGCCCCGTGAAGCCGATCGTCCAGATCAGCGCGCCGAAGGTGGCGAGGATCGCGACCTGGCCTAGCGTCAGCTCGACGATCTCGCCGACCGCCTTGCCGCGCGCCGCCGTCCAGCCGAGCGCCGGCGCGGCGGTCGCGAGCCACGCGGGCAGGTGCATCACGCCCCAGCCGACCGCAAACGCCCCGGCGGCGGCGGCGAACAGCGTCGGGCGCCACCCCGACACGCTCGCCCCGACGACGCGGCGGAGCACCGCCGATTTGGCCAGCGACACGACGAACACCGCCGCCGCCAGCCCCCCGGCGGCGGCGTAGGGGCCGTACCGTTCGACGAAGGCGAGCGTCAGCCCCGCCTGGAGGACGACGCCGGCGAGGGCGATCGCGAGATTGGTCCGCGGGCGCAGGTAGACGAGCGCGTCCTCCGACACCGCCCCCTGGCTCGAGAACAGCTCGACCGACAACAACAGCGCGAAGAACGGCGCGCCGGCGGGGAAGGCGGGGCCGAACAGCCCGAGCGACGCGTGACCGGTCAGGCCGAGGTCGAGGACGACGGCGAACTGCGCGGTCAGCACCCAGAAGGCGACCTGGCGGACGTGCGCTGCGACCTTGGCGAGGTCGCCGTCGGCGATCGCGGTGGCGAGCAGCGGCGCGATGATCGAATCGAAGCTGTTCTTCAGCTTCGCCGCCATCGACGCCATGTTCTGCGCGACGAAGTAGATGCCGGTGATCTCGGGGCTGGCGAAGCGGCCCAAAATGAAGAAGTCGAGCCGCCGCGACCCCCAGTCGGCGAGGTCGGCCCCGGCGCGCGGCAGGTTGTCGGCCGCCAGCCGTGCCAGCCGCCCGGTATGCGGCCGCCACCGGCGCGGCCGGCCGTAGCTGACGAAGCACGGCCACAGCGACGCGGCGACGGCGGCGAGCATCGACGCGGCATAGCTCGCGAACAGGCCCTGGGCTCCGCCGAAGAGGTAGTAGGCGGGGATGGCGGCGAGCGACAGCGTCCACGGCTCGACGATCGCGCGGGCGCGAACCTGCGCGACGATGTCGTGGCGGTAGGCGAGCGCGGCGAGGCTGATGTCCGACAGCGCGACGGCGACCGCGACGAAGGGGAACAGGCGGTCGATCGGCGTCGCCGTGCCGCCGGGAAAGACGAGCATCGGCCACGTCGACAGGAGAGTCGCGCCGACGCCGGCGAGAACGAGACCGAGGAGCAGCGCGTCGGCGACGGTGTTCGCCGGCGGCGCGCCGGCGTGCGGATCGGCCGCTTCCCGTGCCAGCGCGTCGGCCATCCCGCGTCGCAGCCCGATCGTTGCCAGCTGCGCGGTCAGCTCGACGACGAGGATCGCGTAGCCGAAGCGGCCGACCTCGGCGGTGCCGTACAGCCGCCCGGCGACGAACAGGAAGGGAATGCGCGCGAGCAGGCGGAGGACGAAGCCGAGGAAGCTCGTCCGGCCGCCGCTGGCGAGCGTCGCGGTCGCGGCCTCGGCCTCCTCGTCGGCTGCGGTGTCAGGTGTCGTCACGCCAGATCAGGTCGGGACATTGGACCCGGCGATGCGCTCCGCGGAAGTCGAGCCGGGGGCCGGCAGCACCGGTCGGCGTCGAGCCGTGCGCGATTGCAGCGGCACCGGGGGCGTCGCGCCGCCGTTTGGCATCGCTGGGATCTTGATCGATGTCGGGCATCGGCCATCCCTAGCCGCGCCCTCGGCCGGGTCAACGCCGCTTATGCCGCCGCGGCGTCCATGTCGCGCAGCCGCGCCGTCCACAGGATCAGTGCCGCGACGACCGCCGGCGCGGCGAGCGCCCAGCCGACCTCGCCGCGGTCGAAGCCGGCCTTGAGCAGGATCCCGCCGAGCGCCGGGCCAAGCGCGCTGCCGAAGCGGCCAAGGCCGATGACGAAGCCGGTCCCCGACGCACGCGCGGCGGCGGGAAAGCTGCGCGAGACGACGGCGTAGAGGTTGGTCATGCCGCCGATCGTCGCGAAGCCGGCGAGCGCCGCCATCGCGCGGAGCGCGCCGATCCGCTCCGGGACGAGGCCGAACAGCGCGATGCCCGCCGCGGTCAGCAGCAGCGCGAAGACGACGACCGGCTTCAGCCCGACGCGCGGCACGAGCAGGCCGAGGACGAGTCCGCCGACGACGCCGCTGAGGTTGAGGACGACCGACACGCCGGCGGCGACCGCGGGCGGATAGCCCGCGTCGGCGACGAGCGTCGGGACCCAGCTCTGGATGTAGAAGACGCTCATCACGTAGAGGAAATAGATCGCGGTGATGCGCAGCGTCGTCACCCGCGCAGCGGGCGCCAGCAGGGCGGCGAACGAGCGGCTGCGCGGCGCGACGTGCGGCGGCAGCGCGGCGAG